>CAZKDT010000206.1:0-5656 GCA_964551515.1 uncultured Desulfobacteraceae bacterium
GAAAGCTGAACGTCCAACATCGAACATTGAACATATTAAAAGACGAACATCGAACGTCCAACATCCAATGTTGAATGAAAAACAAAAACAAGGGCAAGGATTAATTAATATTTTTGTTATCAGTATAAAAACGGCTGAAAAGAAAAAGAGATAGCTGTTGAATGTTTGATATTGGATGTTAATTTTTCATTCGACTTTAGATTAATTTGAGAAGCGGAGCGACATCATTATTCGATGTTGGACGTTCATTTTTTTTAACAGCCCTGTCCGGAATAACTGTTGCCCGTGACTTATGGATCATCCTTCCAGATTCAAAGGACCGGTTCTCGAATCTGTTCGAACCGGCACCGCTTTTTTATGATACGTGAGAACAATAAACAGGCCCACACAAATGATCATGATGGTTCCTCCGGATGGAAATGCCTGGCGGAGATGGAACAGATCCATCATCACACCGGCCAGCAATGATCCTGTGAGCATTCCCAGACTGTGTGCCATTGCCAAAAGCCCCATAACGGAGCCCATTGCCCGGGTTGAATTTCCTTTTAACACAGACAGTGCCATCAATGCTGGCATTGAAATTCCTCCTCCAACGCCGAACAATACACTGGCCGCAATGAGATCGTTGAAGCTGTTTGCCCATTGAAAAGAGAAAATTGCATAACTGATGATTACCCCCCCGGTAACAACCATCATTTTCCGGTTGATCCGGTCCGAAATAAAACCCATGGGAACGTGCAAAAGACCGCTGGAAAAAATTCCCAATGTTACAAGAATTCCAATAGATGCACTGGAGAGTGAAAATTCTGTATCTCCCAAAACGGGCAGAAAGCTCCAGATGACCCCGATACATGCGGCATAAGCGAGCCTGAAAAGAAAAAGCCCCGCCATATCACTGTCATAAACAAGCCTTTTCCGGTTTATTGGAGTTGTTCCCCGGTTCACAACCGACTCGGATTTTGTGGGAGGGAGTAGTAACAGGCTTAATAAAAATCCCGCAAAAGCAAGACCGCCCATGCATGCAAAAGAGGTGTCCAGACTGAAGCGGTCACGGATTTCTCCTCCGATCAGCGGCCCGATACTCAGACCCAGGAACATGGACATATTAAACAATCCCATGGTGAATCCTTCACGGCCCTGGGGGGTTATATCTCCGACATAGGCTTGAACCGCCGGCATTATCATGGCCGACGTTATTCCTTGAACAAACCGTATACCGATAAGGGATTCAACATTGGTTGCAAGTATGAATGCCAGTGAAATCAGGGTATAGGCACACAGGCCTGTCACAATAAATGGTTTTCGTCCCTTTTTGTCTGAATATCTGCCGAAATAAGGGAGTAAAAAGGTTCTTGACAGGGAAAAAGATCCGAATATCAAACCGATGTAAATGCCACTCGCACCAAGATCATGGGCGTAAACAGGCAACAAAGGGACGACTATCCCGACACCGGTTACCGTACCGAATATGGAAAAAAAGAGAGTGCCAAATATTTTTTTATCGATTTTATTCATTCAAATTGTTTTTAAACACAAAGCCATCCACATTACAGAGGATGGCTTTATGTTTTTATTAAGCAGCCTTTATTAACCTTACGCTAAGTGTAAATCAAGACTGTTGTTTGCTAAGATTGCCATAGCCATTTGGTTTCAGGTCTCAGCATAAAGGTTTCAGGTGTCAGGTGTCAGGGGAAATCCAGCCTGATAGAACGATTCATCAGTTAGGCCGTACACTGCCGTTTCCTCAGCTAACTGCCAGCGGCGTTCTCGTTCTGGTATTTTCCGCTCCAGTGTTTTCTCTAATCCATTTAACATGCGAATGCATTCAATGTGTAACCGACACAACTTTTTATAGACCTCAAGATCCTCTACGTCCATATAGTTGCTATTGCTCACCTTGTTTTCCCCTTAATCCTGAAACCTGACACCTGACACCTGACACCTGAAACCTGATCTCGGAGCCACGGTTTGTCAATAGACAAGGATCAACGTTTACTAATGGCCTTGATTTATACTCCCTTACGCTTTTTGAATATCGGCCAGGACAGACTCGATTAAATTCCTTATCTCAGCAAGCCTGTTTTCAGACATGGCTTCAAAACGAAGGACCAGGGCTGGTTGAGTGTTGGATGCGCGTACAAGACCCCACCCGTCGTCAAACAGAATCCGAACACCGTCGATATCGATAATATTGTAACGCGCGCGGAAAAATTCGGTTGCCTTTTTAACAACGTCGAACTTTTTATTATCAGGACATTCAACACGTATCTCGGGTGTTGAAAATGTTTTAGGGACATCAGATAAAAGTTCGGATATTTTTTTTCCGGTTTTGGTCAATATCTCGAGGAGCCTGCAGGAAGCATAGGTGGCATCATCGAAACCGAAATATCGATCGGCAAAAAACATGTGACCACTCATTTCGCCTGCCAGTTCAGCCTTTTCCTCCTTCATTTTCTTTTTAATCAAAGAGTGTCCGGTTTTCCACATAATAGCTCGGCCGCCATGTTTTTCGATGTCGTCATACATTGTTTTTGAACATTTTACTTCAGATATAAATGTTGCCCCTGGTTTTCTCGAAAGGACTTCCCTGGCAAATATGATCATGAGCTGATCACCGAATATAAGGTTCCCTTTCTCATCCACAACGCCGATTCTATCGCCGTCTCCATCATAACCTATGCCCACATCCAGTCCCTTTTCTTTTACCAGAGCGACGAGGTCCCTCATGTTCTTTTCCACTGTTGGATCGGCTTCGTGGTTCGGAAAAGTGCCGTCCATATCGCAGTAAATGTCATAAATTTGGCAATTAAGGTTCTTTAATATGGGCAAGGCAACCACTCCTGCAGTACCATTACCCGCATCCACGCCCACCTTTATAGGTCCGGCCATGGATATATTATTTATTAAAAATTCCTTATAGGGCGTGACAACGTCGGATGTGGAAAGAGAGCCTTTTCCCTGCACAAATGATTTATCATTAATAATCCCGAAAATTTTTTGAATATCTTCGCCATGAATCGAATCCAAATCCATACAGAGCTTAAAACCGTTATACTCGCCGGGATTGTGGCTGGCCGTTACCATAACACCACCTTCCCGGTTAAGATGCTGGATTGAAAAATAGAAAACAGGTGTTGGACAAACTCCGATGTCGATCACATCACACCCGGTTGAGCGCAAACCTTCTATGACTTTTTCTGAATAGATGTCAGACGTCAGCCGGCAGTCACGGCCCACGTTAAGCTTGGACCGACCGTTATTCCTGAGAAAAGTCCCCACACCTTTTCCAATCAGCATGACATCATTTTCTGTTATATCCTTTCCTGCAATTCCCCTGATATCGTATTCTCTGAACATTTCCGGATTCATGATAGCCCCCTTTTTTATAATCCCACAATTAAACGTCTCGTAAATTCTACAATTATATTAAATTCAGAACTCCTGACATATGTATGTATTTTCGAGGTGTTATGAAAGCTCGGTCGTAATTTCAGATGCAACAATTTGAACATCGAACATCGAACGCTCAACATCGCCCCAGTGAAATAGAAAAAAAGTTTCACGGGGTAAAAACGTCGAATAAGGATATCGCTTCGCTGCATTAGATTATAAAATTGAAACACCGAAGGTGTACAGTCCTTCGATGTTCGACGTTGGATGTTCGATGTTGGACGTTCATTTTTTATTTTAGCTCATAGTTCAGTGTTTAATAGAAGATGTTGCATTCAGATTTACGCCAGTTCAGGAGCCCTGAAATTAAAGATCTTTTAATAGTTCTTGGTTTATGCTTTCAGAATGGATCTCTGAAAAATCCATCATTCCATTACTTCTCATTATTTCAATTGGGGCTTCGCTCCTAAGTTTAGCTATCCCTTTACCACACCAATTGGTCTAAGTTTTGCCACCTTTTTTGAAATTCCGGCTTCATGGACCACCTCAACCACCTGGGAAATATCCTTGTAGGCCTCGGGTATCTCTTCAGCCAGGGTGGATCTGCCGGTCCATCTGACCAGAATTCCCTTGTCTTCCAGTTCCCGTTGTATGGTCCGTCCTTTACTGGCCTTTTTCGCGGCTTTTCGGCTTAAAACACGCCCGGCGCCGTGGCAGGTGGAGCCGAATGTTTCTTGCATGGCCTTTTCAGTGCCCACAAGAACGTATGACGCCGTACCCATGTCTCCGGGTATAATTACCGGCTGTCCCACGGGGCGATATTGATCACACAATGCCTCGTGTCCGGCCGGAAAAGATCGGGTTGCGCCTTTTCGGTGGACACAGACCGTGTGTTTTTTCCCATCAATAACATGAACTTCTTTTTTTGCGATGTTGTGACATACGTCATAAAGCAATTTCATATTAAGATCCCTGGGACTGATACCGAGTACTCTATTCAGTATCTCACGGGAATGATGCATTAAAATCTGCCGGTTGGTCCAGGCATAATTTGCGCCACAGGCCATGGCATTATAATAGCGTATCCCTTCTTTGGATTGAATCCTGGCGCAAGCAAGCTGTCGATCCGGTAGATTAAACCCCAGCTTTTTTACATGTTTTGTCATAAAAGCCAGGAAATCATCGCAAATCTGATACCCCAAACCTCGAGAGCCGGTATGGAGCATGAGTGTGACCTGTCCTTCGAAAAGCCCGAATGCCTGGGCCGACGGTATATCATAAATCGCTTCTACTATGCCAATTTCAAGGAAATGGTTTCCCGAACCCAGAGTTCCGAGCTGCTTGAGCCCCCGTTCCAGGGCCCTTTGACTGATCACGCTTGGGTCGGCATTGGGCATGCACCCGCCATCTTCCGTATGTTCTAAATCCAACGCTTCTCCAAGCCCCCGGCTGACCGCCCACTTGCTTCCCATTTCAAGAACCTTTTTTTCTTCGGGAATGGACAGCTTGATAGAACCTTTTGAACCCACGCCGGAAGGAATTCCCCGAAAAAGCGCATTCACAAGGTTTTCAAGTTTTGGACGCACTTCTTTTTCCACAAGGGAGGTTGTTGCCAGGCGTACCCCGCAGTTAATGTCATATCCCACTCCGCCCGGAGATATGATGCCCGATTCCCAGTCAAAGGCCGCAACACCGCCGATGGGAAATCCATACCCCCAGTGCATGTCCGGCATGGCAAGAGATGCTTTTAAAATGCCCGGAAGGGTTGCAACATTTGCCACCTGTTTTAAAGGTTCTTTCTGCTTTTCTGCTTTGAGCATGGATTCTGTTGCGTAAATAATCCCCGGGACGCGCATGGCACCTGTTTTGGGTAATTCCCAACGGTATTTATCTATTTTTTTAATTTCCATGGCTTTCTTTTATATTCATATTGAATACTTCTGCCTAAACTGAGCGTTCCAAATTTTAAAAGGTAATCAAATATCATTTATTTTTAATGAATTATCTTAATTTATATTTTTAAAATTTGAAACCCTCCGGGATTGCCGATCTTACCGCATCTACTGCGTCAGATGACGTCCCGCATAGTTGACTATAGCGGAACAACATCTTCCTTGTATCTGTGGCAACCTCGACAATCGCTCAATTTAGGTTCTTATAAAATCATATTATCGTTATGGTAAAGGTGTGTCAAGCTGACAATAATCTGTGCGTAAATATTCGGTTTGCCCCTTCATGAGCTAATTTTTCAACAAAGCTTTAAATT
>CAZKDT010000207.1:0-3070 GCA_964551515.1 uncultured Desulfobacteraceae bacterium
GGATGGTCACATACTCATACTTCTCATCCATACAAAACCTCCACGCCTCTCATGGATAACAGCTGAACAACTACTCCATCAATAAGCAGCTTGTCAAATGTAAAATGGGGGCAGGCCTGACATTTTGATATTTGCGCATGAGCGGAGGAAAAGAGAAGTTAAAGGAAAAAATTAGCCACAGACACACACAGACGAACACAGACAAAAAAGCAAAAAGAAAAATTCACTACAATAAACCAGGGCACAGAGAGAAAAAAAGCGGTTAGCCATTAGCTGTCAGCGGTTAGCAAAAGAAAAAAAAAGGAAGGGATTCCTGGGGATTGATTTCGTAAATTGGCTGGAATTTGTTTGGCGGCTTCGCCTATGATTTCAAGACTGCGTATTACCGCATTGATCGTTTTGCGGTCTGTAGCAAAAGTTTCAGAAGAATAACCGTCTGTAAATGTAGCCACATCATCGATGGCAGCTAAAATATCTTCAAGATAATCCTGATAAACCCGTTTCATAGCATTGCAACTTCATTGAGAATATGATTACCTATATGAGGTTTAAGCGCGCTCTTGGTAACCAAATCCACAGTTGCTCCAAGCCATTCACTAAGACGCTCTTCAAGCTCTAAAAACTTAAAAAAGCCCAAAGGCTTATCGAAGCTGACAAGAATATCGACATCACTGTTCTCGGTACTTTCGCCTCGAACGTAAGAGCCAAAAACTCCAATTTCAATGACACCATATTCTCGACTTATTCCGTTTCTTCGCGGTGTGAATGTAAAATGGTATTTATATCTTTTAAGGACAGAGGTCTCATTTACTTATGCCAATGTATGATTGCAAGACCTGACCCCACTGGTTAAAGTACCAGGACATCAGGACCATACAAAACCTGTTCAGGAAGAGGACGTACGCGCTTCCAATCACTGGTGGCATGTTCTGCATGCCAAAGATCATAATTTTTTTGCAAATTGATCCACAACTCGGGGGTAGTCCCGAAAGCCCTTGAAAGTCGTAACGCCATATCCGGTGTTACAGCCCCTTTTTCGTTCAAAATTTTTGATAACGTTTTTCTGGATACGCCAAGTTTTGCAGCCATGTCCGTTACCGTAATTTTCGCCGGTCGCAGATAGTCTTCTTTCAGGATGCATCCTGGGTGGGTGGGTTGTCGCTTCATTCTCTTCATGACATTAGCCCTTCAGTGATAATCATCATAGTCAACGATATACGCATCGCCATCTATAAATTTGAAAAATATTCGCCAATTTCCAGAAACTCTTACGGAAAACTGGTCTTTAAGTTTTCCGGTCAGCTTGTGTAAATGCGATCCGGGATACTTCATATCCACAATGTCATTTGCGGCATTTAAGCGGTCTAAAATCATGAAAATCTTACCCTCATGTTCCGGGCAAATCCCCTTTTTTATCCCGGTATAGAAAAAATCTTCAAGACCTTTATGTTTGAATGATTTAATCATAGGCCTAAAGAGTAACCCATCAGGTTACACATGTCAAGATTAAAAGGGATCAGAATCGGAGGGGTCAGGTCTTGCAATCACACATTAGTGAGGGAAAAGAAAGGAGAGCGGTTACCCACATCCGGCTTTCCTGAAAGCTCTCGCCCCAGGAAGGCACATTCAGTCAAACAGAAAAACAAATCCAGAGGAGCAATATATGATTGCAAGACCTGACCCCAACTTAAATTGAGGTTGCCATCGATAAGTTAAACTGATATTATTTTCAACAGCTGTGAAACAGGTATATCAAGATTATCTGGTAGACATTCTCATTGCCATTGATGACCCAACACTGTATTTACCCGCGGGTTTTCTTCTGAAACTTTTGATGTAGATCGCAAAACAGTCAATGCGGTGTTAACCCAGAAAGGAAAAAGAAATGAAAGCGGATGAAATTAGAAAAATGACGATAAACCAACGCATCTCAGTTATGGAACAAATATGGACTTCTTTGATTGAAGCACGCCAAGTTCCTAACTCACCGTCGTGGCATCAAGATGTACTGGAATCCCGCCGGAAAAGGATTGATTCAGGGGAGGCAAAATTCCTTACCATTGATGAACTCAAAAAGATGAAGTCCATATGATTGAACCAACACATGTCATCATTCTTGATGAGGTTGCTGATGATTTAAGTGAAGGTAAAGCCTTCTATTCTATGCGTGAAATCTGGCTTGGTGAATACTTTTGGGATTCCGTTTTGAGTGATATAGAATCACTCTATTTGTTTGCGGGAATCCATCAAGTTACATTCGGATATTATCGATTGCTTTCAAAAAGGTTTCCCTATGCAATTTATTACGACATTGACGACAAAATTGTACAAGTTGTAGCCGTTCTTCCAGTACGAAGAGATCCTATTTGGATAGAAAGCAGATTAACAGAAAGGGGTTAAAAAAATGGGGTCAGTTTTCCTTAATCCGATATATGCCGTGGTGCACCTCGGTATCAGCCCGGTGGGCCTTGAGATCAGCGGCCACGGCGTCGATGTGATTGCTGAGATTTTTATCGACAGCATCGATTTTATCGCTAAGCTTTTTATCGACAGCATCGATTTTATCGCTAAGTTTTTTATCAACGGCATCGATTTTATCGCTAAGCTTTTTATCAACGGCATCAATTTTATTATTGAGGCGCTCGTCCACTGAATCAATCTTAGTGTTCAATGCCTCAAATTTGAGGTCGACCACTTCGAACCGCTCCTTGGTTTCCCGGGCAAGATCTTGAATATCATGTCTCAACACCTCATGACCCTCAAGCACCAGTTGGAAATTGCCACGCATATCTTCCAATAAAATTTCCAGGTGATCCTTTTCCATTGTCCGTTACCTTGATTCATAAAAAAACAGGGAAGAAAAGCAAATGTCAACGAGGTTATACAATAAAGCGCCCAAAAGAAAAAAGCAAGGAGAGAAATGGGGACAAGATGAGGTTTAATTTAATCGGAAACTGCTGTGCGTTCCCGATCATGTACGCAAACACAACTTCAGGATAATCTTTCTGCAGGGAATCCAAAACATCCAGATATTCCTGAACCTGCTCAGAGAACATGGGGTCAGGTCTTG
>CAZKDT010000207.1:3170-5654 GCA_964551515.1 uncultured Desulfobacteraceae bacterium
AGAACATGGGGTCAGGTCTTGCAATCATACATTGGTGAGGTTAAAGGTTAAAGGGAAACAAAGATAAAATTCAGGTACAGACCACCCGGCACAGCGATAGAAGTTGGGGGCTTTTAGCCGTTAGCGGTTAGCAAAAAAAATAGGGATAAAGGGAAAAATAGCAATCATACATTTGTGAGGGGGGGTAATCCGATTTTTGATAAGGAAAAAGGGGAAAGGAAATCATGTAGAGTTAAAAACTATTCTCCGTACATGTCAGTTATGAGTTTACGTAATTGCGCGGCTTCAGATTTAGATAATTTATCAATTTTCTTTTTTAACCGCTGTTTGCTGATCGTGCGGATCTGATCAACGGCTATCTCAGCTTTTTTATTTGCGCATGTAATCTGGAGCCGGGTTCTCCATTGTGGGTGCAGCTTTGAGGTTATGGGACATACGACAATGGTTTCCAGATATTTATTCATTTCATCCTGACTGATGATGACAACTGGACGCACTTTTTTTATTTCACTACCCACCGTGGGATTAAGGTCGGCATAATAGATTTCATCCCTTTTATGAGGCAAAGTCTTCATCCTCCAACCCATCAAGAAGTGTGGTCTCAAAATCACCCCAATCTTCTTTTTCAGCAGCCATGCTTTTGAAGGTATCTTCCCAGGAAAGTTTCTGATCTTCCTTCCGGCGCAGCAGCAGACCCCTGTCCGTTTCTTCCAGCAACAGAATATTTTCGAGGCCATATTTTTGCAGGATCGCTTTAGGTATGCGAATTCCTTTTGAATTTCCAATAGGAACCAACTTCACATTCCTGACCCGTAGCTGTTTTTCCATGGCTCTTACTCCTTTATGTTTTGCTACATTCTATGTAATTACAGTAATTATACTGAATCGCAAAGTCAAGCTGAAAAATAATTTTTTTTAGCCGCAGAGGCGAAAAAGGAAATGGGGTCAGGTCTTGCAATCATGCAGGGAAAAAGAAAAAATTGATCGGTACTGGATTGACATCACTTGCGGGGATCCCAACCAGCCAATCTCGCCCACAACCACCACGCCGCATAGCCTTTCAGATTGCCGTTCAGATCCCGGCTGTGAGCGGCTCCGGAACGCCACCAGTCAACCCCTTCCACATGAGCATTCTGCCAATCATCCGCCCAGTTGCTTCTACCGCCTTGATCATTGTTATAGGAACAATCATCTTCCAGCTTTCGCCGGCCATGATAGGTACCATAGGCGTTATCGGCCGCGTCGGCTTCCCCATCACCGAAATACTCTCCATCAGGATTATAGGATTCAATATCGAAAAAGTCATACAGTACCCGGTTATTGCGGAGGCAATACCGGCGAATTTTTTTATTGGCCGCAAAGGTCCACCGGTTCTCGTCGGGGCGGTTTTGGGTATCGTTGTTGGTGTGGCCGGTCATGAAGACAAAGGTCACCGGCACCTTCCGCGTACCCGAAATAATTTTCGTCCCCTGCGGGCCGTACTCGCTGATGAGCTTTTCCATTTCGTTGAGATAGGTATCAATATCGTGGCCATAGATGTTACACCATGACCAGATGACCACATTGATCTCGGCATTTTCCGGCTTATCCAGGTAATTCCTGGTCATGGTCCACCATGAGGTACGCCTTTTCTTCGGCAGCCACGATTTTTTGTCAACTTCATATCCCAGATCATGCCGATCTTTACTGAACGGGGTGTCTTCCAGGTGCAACACCCCGTTGCTGCCGGTTTCATTCCAGCTGAATAGTCCCATGGGGGTCTTATATTTCGGGCTGTTGTGCAGAAAATTATCAAGGCCGGTCATCCCGGCAATCAGCTGGCTGCCGTGGGACGTATGCCCATAGGCGATGTGAAGGTTTTTCTTGGCATTTTCGATGGCACTATGAGGGATTTTGTCTATGTTGATGCAATGATGATCAACGATAATTGCTCCGGAAGCAGATGGCAAACAATGCGCTTCTTGCGACAATAAAAGCACCAGTCCGACAACTACCAGTAGATGAAATACCTGCATGACTAATTACCTCCGTTTTTATCGGTGGGGTGGGGTTTCGTTTTCCATCATTACCACATTTCTACCACGATTCCGCACCAAGCACAAAAGGAAAATCTAATAATAATGGTGGGGGTCAGGTCTTGCAATCATACAATAGAAAGACTGGATTAAACCTGCCTTGCTCCCGGCTGAATCATATGTTATAAAAATTGACGTTCACAGGCTCATATTTTAACAACTTTTTTGGGAGGCGGTCATGATGAAACCCTGGATATCCTTGAAAATGATTTTCATTCTTTTGTTGCTGCTGGGATTTTCCAGCGCCCCAGTCTTTGCCCAGAGCCACAGCACCCTCACCCCACTGCTGGGCAATCTGTCGGGCTGGCAGGCAGAAAAAGCTGAAGGGATGAGCATGGATGCCGGCGGCATGCGGATGATCAATGCCACCCGGAGCTACGCCAAAGGCAGCCGGGAGCTGAATGCTGTG
>CAZKDT010000208.1:0-5648 GCA_964551515.1 uncultured Desulfobacteraceae bacterium
AGAGGACGGAGGACAGGTGTCAGGTGTCAGGTGTCAGGTGTCAGGGGAAGGAGAAAAGAAGGCAGAGGTCATAGATCATAGGTCGGAAGAGAGAGAACAGGTTTCAGGTTTCAGGCTGCAGGTGTCAGAGGGCAGGGATCAGGAGTCAGGGGGTCGAAGTTGGGATTCAGAGGACAGAGGACAGAGGTCGGAAGACAGGTGTCAGGTGTCAGGTGTCAGGTGTCAGGTGTTTGAGGAAAGAGAAGAGGTGCCGGATGTGGAGCATTCCGTGTCCGGTATAAAATATCAAGAGATAATGAACGCCATTGCAGAGAGCAATAAAGCCACGGCCGATGCTCATAAAACCTTTCTTAATTTTTCAGATGAGTTAACCCGAGGTTTTGAAAAAACCTTTAACACACAGACACGTCTCATCGAGACCCTGATTTCAGACAACAGCATTCCGTTTACAAAACCCGGTTTAGAAAATAGAGAACAAATAAAAAAAATAAAAGATCCGGTCCAGCCGGCTTTCAACCGCAGCATGTGTCTGGAGTTTGCCATCGGTTCGGTTGCCCGCGTGCTGGGGCCTGAGTTCGCAGTGGTGGATACCTACAACGTAAGGGTTCGGCTGCCGGATGAACCCCTCATGCTTGTGGACAGGATCATTTCGGTGGAAGGTGAAAAAGGATCTCTGGGTTCAGGCCGGGTGGTTACGGAACATGATGTACACTCCGACGCGTGGTATTTAGACGGCGGTCATGCTCCGGTGTGCATATCTGTGGAAGCTGGACAGGCCGACCTTTTTTTATGTTCCTATCTGGGCATTGATCATGCGGTCAAAGGACAAAGGAGTTACCGGCTTCTGGATGCGGTTGTTAAATTCCACCGGGGACTTCCCCGGCCGGGTGATGTTATTCGCTATGAGATTGATATTGACCATTTTGTGCGCCAGGGGGATACCTACCTTTTCTTTTTCAGATTTGAAGGCTTTATCGGCAACAGCCGTCTGATCAGCATGCATAACGGATGTGCCGGGTTCTTTACCCATGAAGAAGTGCGAAATTCAGGGGGAATTATTTTAACCGAAGAAGATACCTGCCCCTGCGCGGGGAAAAAACCGTGGGACTGGAAAGCCCTTGTACCGGTTACCACGGAAAGCTACACGGATGATGCGTTAGAAGCGCTGAGAGGCGGCGATCTTGCAGGGTGCTTCGGTGCTTTTTTCCATGGGATCGAACTTGCCGAATCCCTTAGGCTGCCCGGCGGGAGGATGAAACTGATACACCGGATTCTGTTGCTCGAACCCGAGGGCGGGCGTTTCGGACTGGGCCTGATTCGGGCCGAAGCCGACATCCATCCGGATGACTGGTTTCTGACCTGCCATTTCATGGATGACAGGGTCATGCCGGGAACCTTAATGTATGAATGCTGTGCACATACCCTCAGAGTATTTATCCAGCGTATGGGATGGGTAACGGCAAAGCCCGGAACTTCCTATGAACCGGTTGAGGGGGTTGAAAGCGTGCTCAAATGCCGAGGGCCGGTCACTCCGGAAACCCGGCATGTCTGGTATGAAGTGGAAATAAAGGAACTCGGATACGCCCCGGAACCGTATGTGATTGCCGACGCGCTCATGTATGCCGACGGACAACGGATTGTGTTATTTAAAGACATGTCCATGAAGATGACAGGCATTGTCCGTGAAGAGATAGAAGGGGTATGGGAGAAGGCAGGTGTCAGCGGTCAGGTGTCAGGTGTCAGGTGTCAGCGGTCGGAGGACAGAGATCAGCGGTCAGAGGACCCCGGTACCATCTCCCGGAGCTACGGGGCAAGCAGAGAACAAAGGACAGAGGGAAAACAGCGATACCCAGCAACCAGTATCCAGCGTCCAGACACCCGCATCCGGAAACCGGCGGTTTTCGACCGGGACAAAATACTGGCATTTGCGATTGGCAAACCTTCCGAAGCATTCGGTGAGCCATACAGAATGTTTGATCAGGACAGAGTCATTGCCAGACTTCCGGGGCCGCCATATTCCTTTTTAGACAGGATTGTCAGCGTTGAGCCCGAAGCATGGGCATTAAAACCAGGGGGATGGATAGAAGCTCAATATGATGTGTCGCCTGATGAATGGTATTTTAAAGCAGACCGATCCTCTTTTATGCCCTTTTGCGTATTGCTTGAGATTGCCCTGCAGCCGTGCGGATGGTTGGCCGCTTATCTGGGATCTGCCCTTAGAAGTGAAAAAGATCTAAAATTCAGAAATCTTGGCGGGAATGCCGTGTTGAATCGTATGATTTTACCGGACAAAAAAACATTCTCCATGCGTGCCCGTATGACGAAAGTTTCCGAAGCCGGAGAGATGATCATCGAACATTTTGATTTTAAGGTGCTTCAGGATGCTGAAATAATTTATTCGGGCGATACATACTTCGGCTTTTTCACGAAACAGGCACTGGCCCGGCAGATCGGCATCCGGGAGGCGGATCAGCAAGCCTATTGTCCCGCAGCGGCCGAGCTGCAGGGGAGCCGTTCCTGCAACTTTGAAGACCAGGCCCCTCTTCGGCCGGATGATCCTGAGGTTGATCCGGCTCTTTCTCTGGCAATGCCGGCAACAGCGCTGCGCATGATCGACAGGATTGAAATTTATGTTCGGACCGGTGGTCCTCAAGGGCTGGGTTTTATTCGCGGGATAAAACAAGTAAGACCGGATGAGTGGTTTTTCAAAGCTCATTTTTACCAGGACCCCGTAATGCCGGGTTCTTTGGGAATAGAATCGTTCCTTCAACTAGTCAAGTTCATGGCCATTGATCGATGGGAGCATCTGGTTAACAGTCACCGGTTTGAGCTGATTGCCGGGGAACCGCATAACTGGATATACCGGGGTCAGGTGATTCCGGAAAATAAAACGGTTGAAGTTGAAGCCGTGATAACTAAAATTATTCACACACCGGTTCCGACCTTATATGCAAACGGATTTCTGAAAGTGGACAGGCTGTATATTTATCAAATGGAAAATTTCGGTTTTCGATTGATCCCGAGATAAAATCGCTTCGCCATGTTATGCAATGAGCTATACTGGGTGTGAGGCAATAGACCATGCCTCAATAAATTGCTTTAGGTATTTGCTTATAGCAGGATAAAATTTACGGAACGTTACATGTTATATAATAAGGTGTATATTGATTCATTTGGATATGAACTGCCTCCCAACGTGGTTACATCAGATGACATTGAAAAGAGGCTTGAACCCTTATATAAAGCCCTCCATTTTCAAAAGGGACAACTGGAGGCGCTAACCGGAATCCGGGAGCGCAGATTCTGGGATCAGGGATTTCCCATGTATGAAGGCGCTGTAAAAGCCGGACAAAAAGCCCTGGATTCTTCCTTGATTTCCCCTGAAGAGGTGGGCATGCTCATATATGGAGGTGTTTGCAGGGACAATTTAGAGCCCGCAACCGCCTGCGCCATATCCCACGGTCTTGGACTTGGACCGGAAACCCAGATTTACGATGTTTCGAATGCCTGCCTGGGGGTCTTAAATGGGATGATACAGGTGGCAAATGCAATAGATCTCGGCCAGATCAAGGCCGGTCTTGTGGTGTCCTGCGAGTCTGCAAGACAGATCATGGATTTTACCATTGACCGTCTTCTGGAAAACAAAGATATGGATCATTTTAAGAAGACCGTGGCGACATTGACCGGCGGATCAGGGGCGGTGGCCGTACTTTTGACCCAAGCATCTATATCCAATACGGGCCATCGTCTTTTAGGAGGGGTCGTAAGAAGTGCGACCAGACATCATAAGCTGTGTCGATGGGGTCCGGATACCGGCATCCCGGCCAGCGGGCTTCATGTCATGCAGACAGATTCCGTAGGCGTTCTACGGCACGGTGTGGCCCTGGGAATAGAAACCTACAACGCGTTTAAGAAAACACTATCCTGGCCGGACGATAAGCCGGACAAGGTTATTTGCCATCAGGTGGGCGCAACCCATCAAAGAAATATACTCGAATCTATCGGGATTTCGGAAAACAGGGATTTTACCACGTTCAAACACCTCGGGAACATCGGAACGGTATCCCTTCCCATCACGGCCGCAATCGCCGAGGAACGGGAGTTCTTGGTTAAAAATGATCTTGTCGGTTTTTTCGGTATCGGCAGCGGTTTGAACTGCCTAATGCTGGGAATAAAGTGGTGAAAATTTGGGTTTTGGGCTATGAGAATAGGGAAAATTAAAGCAACATCGACAACATTTTATCGCGTTTGAAATGTCCAATGTCCAATGTTCAATAATCAATGTTCAACTGAAAAATACTTGAGAATTGGACATTGAGCATTTGATATTGGATATTAGATGTTCAGCAGAAGGCACAACTAGTGACGCTTAATGGACGAAATAGTGTTTCCGGACGGGAACAAATAGATATTTCTGACTTTTATCATCTTTACCCGTTTGCGTCTCATTACATGGAACTAAACGGTCTGAAATATCATTTCCTGGACCAGGGAACCGGTAATCCTGTTGTTATGATTCACGGAAATCCAACCTGGTCTTTCTATTTTCGCAACCTGATCCGGGAGTTGTCAGATCGATACCGCACCATCGCGCCGGATCATATCGGCTGCGGGCTGTCTGATAAACCCGGTATTAAACAATACGATTACAGATTACAAAGCCGTGTCCGCGATTTGGAAAGTTTTCTTGAACACCTTGAGATTAAGGAGAAAATTACACTGGTGCTCCACGACTGGGGGGGGATGATCGGTATGGTCTATGCGGTAGCCAAGCCCCAACGAATCGGTCGAATTGTGATTATGAATACCGCCGCTTTTCTTCCGCCCAAAGGGAAAACGCTTCCCATAAGACTGAAGATGATGCGAAATGTCACGCCATTTGCGACCCTGGCGGTTCAAGGATTTAATGTGTTTGCCTATGGTGCGCTCTACATGGCATCTTACAAAGGAATGAAAAAAGACATTAAATCAGGCCTTATCGCTCCTTACAACAGTTGGAATAACCGGATTGCAACCTTAAAGTTTGTTCAGGATATTCCCGTTAGCCAGAAGGACCCAAGTTATGGTCTTGCCAAGACTGTTGATGAGAATCTGTTCAAACTCAGCCGTATCCCTATGCTGATTTGCTGGGGTGAGCACGATTTTGTTTTTGATTCCACATACCTTGCCGAGTGGCGGCGCCGTTTCCCAAATGCAGAGGTTCATGCCTTTAAAGATGCGGGTCATTATGTTCTCGAAGATGCGGCAGACAGAATTATTCCCCTGGTTAAGGATTTTCTGAAAAAGCACCCGCTTTGATTATAATTTGTCTAAGTTGAGCGATTTTCAAGTTTGCCTCGGATATAAGGAAAATGTTGTTCCACTACAGTGTAATATGCGAGACGGCAAAAATATTATTATAAAATATTTCGGAATTTCTACGATTGCAAATCTCGTAATATGATTGAAAAACAGGTCTTTTTTTTGGACATTATCGGACGTGGTGAAGCCTTCTCGAAGCATAGGTTTCAGGTGTCGGGTGTCAGGCTGGCTCTCGCTTTTTCACTACTGACACCCGACACCTGAAACCTGAGGGCCAGTGTCCAATTTTCATGCAATCCCCCAAAAATTAAGGAGTCACGATTATTTTTTCAAGCTGAATGACGAGG
>CAZKDT010000209.1:0-5628 GCA_964551515.1 uncultured Desulfobacteraceae bacterium
ATCATTTCTAAAATTTGCTTGCGCCGTATATCGGGATTGGTTCAGAAAATAACGGCTTTGCTACAGATAGAGAAACAAGAAAATATCTATAACATCCTGCCGACAAATTTCCAACCTATACATTTATCCCTAAAGACTAAGGCACTATATCAAATGATTCAGGAGGGTTGTTATGAAAAAAAAACTTGTCAAAGAATTGATGGTTCCCCTTGCGGAATATGCAACGGTTTCAGAGGATGCCACATTATTTGAGACGGTTATCGCTCTGGAAAAGGCACAAGAAAAATTTGATCAGTCTCGGTATCGGCACCGAGCAGTTCTGATATATGATAAAAACGGCAATATTTCCGGCAAAGTGAGCCAGTTGGATGTACTGAGGGCCTTGGAACCGAAATATGAAGCAATGGGAATTCCGGGATCCTTATCCCGTTTCGGTTTAACCAAGCGGTTTCAAGAGACCATGCTCGAAGAACTCCGCTTTTGGGATAAACCCATGGATGATATTTGCAGAAAAGCCGCTCGGATAAAAGTAAAAGAATTTATGTACACCCCCGGTGAAGGGGAATACATTAATGAAGATGCAACCCTGGACAGGGCGATTAATCAACTTGTCATGGGACATCATCAGTCTTTGCTTGTGATGAAAGACGACAAGATCGTGGGGATCTTAAGGAAAACCGATGCATTTATGGAGATTGTTCGTGCCATGAAAGTCTGCGAAGGATAAGCAATCAAAGCGGTCCGTCATAATTGATAACCGACTCGAATCAGTAACCGTTATAATATTTCAGATAAGGAGAATGGTATATGACAAGCGATTCTATGGTCCTTAAAAAAGGAAAATTCGAGTGGAAACGATATGTGTTACTCTCAATAGGAATAGCGCTGTTTGCAGTAACTTTTTATTCATCTCCCTGGCCCGACGCCGTCGATCCCATGGGAGAACATTTTCCCTTGAGCATTGAGGGAAAAGGGGCGATTGCCGTTTTTCTGCTGGCCGGAACCTGGTGGGTTTTTGAAGTAGTGCCCATCGGTGTCACCAGTCTGGCCATCGGCGTACTTCAGGCCCTTTTCCTGATTCGTCCGGCCAAGGTAGCTTTTAACGATTTTATGGATCCTTCGGTAATGTTCATTTTTGCGTCCATCGTTATCGGACTGGTTTTTACCAAGACAGGTCTGACCAAGCGCCTGGCTTATAAGATGCTGGTCGTCGTAGGAGAAAAAACCAGCATGATATATCTGGGATGTTTTGTGGTTACCGCGGCCCTGACGCATATCATGGCCCATACGGCCGTGGCAGCTACAATTTACCCACTTTTGCTGGCGGTTTACAGCCTTTACGGAGAAGGAGACAAACCCACCAAATTTGGCAAAGGACTCTTTATCGGCATGGCCTATGTAGCCGGGGCCGGGAGCATTGTGACCCTTTTGGGAGCAGCGCGCGGAGCCGTGGCCATCGGTTTTTTTAACGATATTGTGGGTAAAAACATTTCCTTTTTTAAGCTCAGCTATTATATGTTCCCCATCGGCTGGCTCATGACGTTTCTGCTGTGGGGGTTTTTTATGATCTTTATGAAACCCGAAAAAAAGGTCATCCCCGGCTTGAGGGAAAAAGCCAGAGTTCTTAATGCCGAACTGGGCGCTATTACCCGCAAAGAGATTTTGGCTGCTGCCATCGTCTTTGCCTGTATCCTGACCATGTCTCTGCGCTCCTTTGTTCCGATGTTACAGCCGATTAACAAGACCGCCATCATCCTGATTTCAACCATTTTGTTTTTTATCACCGGCATTCTCGATCTCGACGATCTCGAAGATATTCCCTGGAACATTATCCTGCTGTTTGCCGGCGCCATGAGCATCGGTTTCTGTCTCTGGGATACGGGCGCCGCCAGATGGATGGCCGTGAACTGGCTAGTCATGTTTCAAAAAGCCAACTGGTTTGTTTTCGTGCTAAGCATCGCATTTTTTGTCATGATTATGACCAATTTTATTATGAACGTGGCCGCCATCGCCATCTCTTTGCCGGTGGCGCTGGTGATTGCTCCCTATCTTCACGTTGCTCCGGAAGTGATTCTTTTTGCTTCCCTGGTCACGGCGGGCATGCCGTTTTTGCTGCTGGTGGGGGCGGCGCCCAATGCAATTGCTTACGATTCAAAGATGTTTACAACCGGAGAATTCTTTTTGTACGGGATACCTGCAAGCATCATGCTGATGGCTGTAGTCGGTTTTGCGGCCTATATTCTCTGGCCGATGATGGGAATGCCCGTGACATTACCTTAAAGAGATTAGCGACGTTGCTCCATTAGCGCTAAGTTATTTTTGCGCCGGAAGGACTCTGGAAGGTTTACTGAAAAAAATGAACATCGAACATATTAAAAAATGAACGTCGAACACCCGCCTGCCCGCTTGTACCTCGCTGTGGCAGGCGGGTGTTCGATGTTCATTCTGTTCGATATTGGACATTCATCTTTTAAAACAACCACGTAAGGCATAACTGTAATAGGCTCTTTCAATGTGGCATCGCATTAACCTTCGCAACCGGATTTATCTGATTTTGTTCGCTCTGGTGTTTATTACTTTGCTGGGCGGTATAATCACGGTATGGTATACATATCGCCTTGAAGGTGTGCTGGCCGAAATTATCGACCGGGACCTGGGTGCATACCAATCGGCAGAATCTTTTGAATCCTCCCTTATCAATCAAAAAGGTTTTGTATCTTACTATTTTTTGGATGGTGATCCCGACTGGCTCAAACAACTGGGGAAGTACCGCCAGATATTCAATGAGCAGCTCCATACCGCCAAATTACTGGTTGAAGATGAGCAACAAAAACAAGCCCTGGATCAAATCGACCGGGAATACCGGATTTACATCGACGACAAAGACCGCGTTATTGCCTACTATAAGACCGGGAAGCGGGAGCAGGGCACCGAACTACACCGGAAAGTGCGAGATCGTTTTTTTAACATCCTGGAATTATGCAAAAGATACAAAGATTTTCATACCCAAAAAATCATGTCGGCCAGAAACGAAAGCTTGCTCCAGGCTCGAAAACTCAGGTTTATTGCAGGAGTCGCCATATTTGTCGTTTTTTCTCTGAGTGTCCTTTTGGCCTTTATTCTGGCAAAACAGATTTTAGATCCCTTGCACCGCTTAGCTCAGGAAGCGAATAAGAAGGGCGCGTTGAAAAAGTCGGGTAATGAAGTCAAAGCAATCTATCGCAGCGTGCACGACTTGATCGAAGCCGCCGGCCAGACCCACATCGAGCTCGAGCGCAGCCGTGAACACCTTTTGCAGGCCGAAAAGATGGCCATGGTGGGTAAACTTGCGGCTGGAATGGCCCACAGCATTCGCAACCCGCTCACATCGGTAAAAATGCGCCTGTTTTCACTTAGCCGGTCCCTGAAGCTGAGCGATTATCAGAAAGAAGACTTTGATGTGATCTCCGAGGAAATTCGGCATACCGATGCCATTGTGCAGAGTTTTCTGGAGTTTTCACGACCCCCCAGGCTTAAAATGCAGCAGATCAGCCCGTCTATAGTGGTGGACATGGGCCTGCAGTTACTGGAACACAGGCTGAAATCATATGATGTGACGGTCAATGTGATCCGGAAACATCCGCTTCCGGAGATCCAGGCGGATCCCGAGCAATTAAAGGAAGTTCTGGTTAACCTGATAATTAATGCATGCGAGGCCATGGCACAGGGAGGATCCATTGTCATCGAGGAGGAAGAAAATTTCGAATCACCCTCGGGCAGGGTTGCGGTAATTCGACTAAAGGACAACGGCCCGGGTATACCCGAATCGATTTACGATAACATTTTTCAACCCTTTTTTAGTACCAAAGAAGAAGGGACGGGCCTGGGATTGAGCATTGCAGCCCGGATTGTTGAAGAGCACCAGGGCTGGCTGGATGTTCAATCAAAGGAAGGCCGAGGATCCACGTTTATCATTACGCTTCCAATAAAGGGATGAGACCGTGAGCAGCATTTTGATCATTGACGACGATGACCAGTTGCGCAAAAGTTTCTACAAGCTTTTGAAAGAAGAGGGCTATCACTCTGAATGCGCTGCTTCCGGAGAATCAGGTCTTAAAATAATAGAAAAGGAAATTCCGGATCTCGTTATTTTGGACATGCGGTTGCCTGGTATGAACGGCTTTGAAACTTTCCAGGTCATTCACGAAATAGAGCCCAGGCTTCCCGTAATTATCATGACCGCCTACAGTACTACTGAAACCGCCATCAAAGCCACCAAAATGGGAGCATTCGACTATATTCTCAAGCCCTTTGATATCCCTGACATGTTGACTGTGATTAAACAGGCCTTGGAAGCCGGTCGTTTCATGCGTTCGCCGGTGGATATGGATCCCGTTCCTGACGAAAGTTTCCGCGATGCCATTATTGGGCGGAGCAAGCCCATGCAGGAGATTTACAAGGCCATCGGCAGGGTTGCTTCGACGGATGCTACGGTTTTAATCAGAGGCGAATCCGGTACGGGCAAAGAACTGGTCGCTCGGGCCGTCTACCAGCATAGCCAGAGGGCAAACAAACCCTTTCTGGTGATCAACTGTGTTGCGATTCCCGAAACCCTTTTAGAGAGCGAACTGTTCGGATATGAAAAAGGCGCATTTACCGGAGCTGCTCATCGCCGGGTGGGAAAAATCGAACAGGCCCACGGCGGGACCATATTTTTGGATGAGATAGGTGATATGCCGTTAAGTATACAAGCCAAAATCCTGCGTTTGCTCCAGGAAAAAAGCATTGAGCGGCTTGGAGGCCGGGCCACCATTCCCGTTGATGTAAGAATTGTTGCCGCCACTAATCGTGACCTTGAATCCGCCCTGGATAAGGGCCGTTTTCGGGAAGACCTCTATTACCGGCTCAAAGTGGTCACTATCTTTCTTCCTTCCCTGAGGGAACGGGCCAAGGATATTCCGGTACTGGCCGATTATTTTCTGTCGCGCTTTTCCCGTGAAGCCAAGATAGAAAACCCGGGAATTACCAAAGAGGCAAAGGACATACTTACCGCTTCTCCCTGGCAGGGTAATGTTCGGGAGCTGGGTAATACACTTCAAAAGGCATTGATTTTTAACCGCGGGGCTCCCATTTCTCAGAAAGACATCTCTCAAGCCCTCAGCGGTGCAAATGCAGGCAGGGGAACAGACTTGGCAAAAGGTGATCAGGCCATTCGGCAATGGGTGTATAGGATGCTTACCTCTCAATCAGATGAAAACATCTTTGATGCCTGCATGGGCCATTTTACCAGTATCGTTATTAGTGAAACATTGAAACTTACCGGTGGAAACCGCTCAAAGGCGGCCAAACTTCTCGGACTTTCCAGACCCACCCTTCATTCCAGGATAGAAAAGTATGGAATTAAATTCGAGACTTCAATTAGAGAAGACCCGAAATAACTTGATGGTATGGCAATTTCCTTTTTTTAGAGCGGCGAAGCCGCCCGCCCGCCTCGCAAGCGAGAGCGTTGCGGGCAGGCGTTATATAGAATCGCGAAGCGATTGTATAATTTGTGGTTTTACATTTTGTAAAAAATTCTGACACCCTTTCCCTTCCAATCTAAAGTAAGACCCCCATCCAGTCTTAGAAAATATTTTGACTTATCAAGGT
>CAZKDT010000210.1:0-5627 GCA_964551515.1 uncultured Desulfobacteraceae bacterium
AATTTTCATGCAATCCCCCAAAAATTAAGGAGTCACGATTATTTTTTCAAGCTGAGTGACGAGGTCTGTATGTTTGGCAATTTCATATATTTTATTATTGTACTTCTTATATATAGCACCTACCAGCCTTCAGAAGATATCAATTTTACCGCATTAAAAACCTTTTTTCTCTTTTTCGGATTAATTGTTATTTTCGCATGGATCACCTGGATACAATTTCACAGGATAGAGAAGGGGCTTTCAAGGGGAAGCTATACCCGACTCAGTCATAAATTCAGTTCCACGTTAACCCGACAATCCATAATGGCTATCGTGCTCTTTTCCATCGACATTTACGGTCTGAACCTTACATCCTTTTTGGCGGATATTCACTTTCTTTCCATTATTCCTACTTTTCAGGCTCTTTTATTTTTAGGACTTTTTATATTCTATCTGACAATTGTATGGGCCTGTGCTCATGGAACCTATAAGATAATCTCTGCCTCTGATCTCTCCAGAAAGTCATACATTCTGTCTCAAATCACTTTTTCGATACCCGTAATTTTGCCCTGGCTTATTCTTTCCGGAGTTGCCGACATTATCAATATCCTGCCGTTTGAAACGCCTAAGCATTTTCTCTCCACCACCCAGGGTCAGATTGCCTATTTCCTTGTTTTTCTTTTTGCTATCGCAATTGCAGGCCCTGCTGCGATCCAGAAATTTTGGAGATGTAAACCTCTGGAAACAGGGTACTATAGAAAACGGATCGAAAACCTGTGCCGAAAAGCGGGACTTGAATACGCTGAAATTCTTTACTGGCCCATATTCGGAGGCAGAATGATAACCGCCGGTGTAATGGGGCTGGTCAAAAAATTTCGCTATATCCTTGTTACAAGTGACCTTTTGCGATTCCTTGAACCAGAAGAGGTTGATGCGGTCATTGCCCACGAAATCGGGCATATCAAGAAAAAACATCTTATTTTTTATCTTGTCTTCTTTGTAGGATACATGATGGTCTCTTTTGCTACTTTTGATCTGCTGATATATTTTATTGTCTTCACGGAACCGATATACAGCTTTATAAGCAATACGAGCCTTGATCAGAACTCGGTAGCATCATGGATTTTCAGTTTTATAATTATTATGTTTTTCCTGATCTATTTCCGTTTTATTTTCGGATATTTTATGCGTAATTTCGAGCGCCAGGCAGATGCCTACGTGTACACACTTTTCGACAGCGCTTTACCTCTTATCTCTTGCTTTGAAAAAATTGCAGCAACAAGCGGTGAGCCATATGACAAGCCCAACTGGCACCATTTCAGCATCAAAAAACGAATAGATTATTTAAAAAAATGTGAAACAGACAGAGCCTGGATAACTCGCCATGACAATAAAGTAAAAAAAAGTATCGCGGCTTATCTGGCAGGAATACTGTTGATCGGAGGTGTCGGATATACCCTGAATTTTGGTGAAACCGGTAAGAAATTAGACAAACATTTTTTCGAAAAAATAATACGAAGAGAACTTGACAGAGCTCCTGACAACCCGAATCTTTACAGCACGCTGGGCGACCTTTATTTCAGCAATAAAAAGTTTGCCGAAACCATCAAAGCGTATGAACAATCATTAGTACTTGAGCCGGATAACGCTCATGCTTTGAACAATCTCGCCTGGCTCTATTCCACGTGTGAAGTCAAAGAATTCCGTGATCCTGAAAAAGCGTTATATCTTGCAGAAAAAGCTGCCGGTCTCGAGGAATCCCCCTATATCCTCGATACCTTGGCTGAGTGCTACTATGCGAACAGCCGATTTAAAGAGGCGGTTGAATCGGAAATCAAAGCCCTTGGTTTAACAGTGAAGAATAGAAGCTATTATGAAAAACAGCTGACAAGATTTATGGAGGCAGTCAAAAAAGCGCCTTGAGTTAACACCACCACCAGAGGGGTGTAAATCAAAACGGTTGTTTGCTAAGATTGCCATGGCTATTTGGTTTCAGGTGTTAGGTGTCAGGTTTCAGGTGCCAGGTGTCAGGGAGCATGATCAGTTTTTTATAGACCTCAAGATCCTCCACGTCCATATAATTGCTATTGGTCATCTTGTTTTTCCCTTAATCCTGAAACCCGACACCTGACACCTGAAACCTGACATCGGAGCCATGGTTTGTCAATATGCAAGGATAAGCGTTTGCCAACGGTCTTAATTTACATCCCCACCACAGAGATGGCGGTTTAATCGATTATCTGATACACACCTTCCTGACCTGCAGCAGATCACAGTTTCCAGCAAATATCTTTTCAATCCCGTCCTGTTTCAGAGTATTCATACCATCTTTTAAGGCCTGATCCCTTAAAATCTCAATCGGCGAATTGCTCTGGATCAGTTTCTTTATCCGGTCGGTTCCCGCCAACAGTTCATGCAAACCCATCCGGCCAGCATATCCCGCATTAAAACAAATGTTGCAGCCGATGGGCCTGTTGAGAATTAGATTGTCGGTATAGGGTATATTAACATTTTTATCAAACTCTTCAAAAGAGCCGTATTCCCGGATCAGAGCTTCATATTCACTTTTTGAGGGGTGATAAGATTCTTTGCAATTTTTACACAGGGTACGCACCAGGCGCTGGGCTAAAATACACAATATGGCGTCTGCAAAGTTGAACGGATCCATTCCCATGTCAAGCAGTCTTGTTATGCTTTCAGGCGCACTGTTGGTATGAAGTGTGGATAATACCAGATGTCCTGTTAATGATGCCTCTATTCCTATGGATGTTGTTTCCCTGTCACGCATCTCACCAACCATAATAACATCGGGGTCTGACCTTAAAAATGACCGCATGGCAGAAGCAAAGTCGAATCCGATCTTTTGATTTACCTGTACCTGTCTCAACCCTTTCTGGGTAATTTCCACAGGATCTTCAGCTGTCCAGATCTTGGTTTCAGTATTATTAATATATGACAAAGCCGAATGGAGGGTGGATGTTTTGCCGGAACCAGTGGGACCGCATACAAAGATGAGACCATATGGCTGTTTAATGGCTCTGACAAAGTTGTTGTAGTTTCTATTTGAAAAACCTATTTTATCCAGAGGAAGCGTCTTGCCGGCAGCCAGAATACGCATGACCACATCTTCCACACCCCCCTGGGTTGGAATGGTTGCCACCCGAAGTTCAATGTCGGGGCCGCCGTATTTTTTGAGTATGATTTTTCCGTCCTGGGGCTTGCGCCGTTCTACAATATCAAGATCGGCCATGATCTTAATACGTGATACGATTTTATTTCTGAAAACCGAGGGAATTGACTCTAATACCTTACAGGTGCCGTCCACTCTTATTCTGACCTGAGTCTTCTCTTTCCCAGGGTACGGCTCTATATGGATATCCGAAGAACCTCGATTATAGGCATCCACAATAATTTTATTGACAAGCTGAACAACAGCGCTGTCTTCCTCATAAAGGAAGGATTCCTCATCTTCTGTATTCTCTTTATCTTCATTCCTCAGTTGTGAAATGATCTCTTCCATGGAGGCGAGATCTTTTTCTTTCCGGGTAAAAAGTTTGATAAAATTTAGTATGTCCTGTTTTAATGCTACATTGAAGCAAAGCGATTTGCCTGCAAATAAAGACTTGATTTCTCCAACCTTCTGAAGATCGTAAGGATTGTCTATGGCGATAACGATTTTTTTATCTTCCTTGCGCAGGGGAACCCAGACATAGTTTCGCATGAAAGGGATCTTCAGGCCGGCAAGCAGTTCACCGGGAACCGGTGTATTTGCATCATATTCCGCAAATGGTACTTTGTAAAATTGACTTAAGGATTTGCCAATATCCTGTTTTGATATTTTAAGATCCGACATTAAAACCGCTTCAACAGGTTCTCTTCTTCTTCTGGCATCAGCAATGGCCATTTTTAATTCTTTTTCAGTCAGAATATGATTTTTCAGTATATAATCAAACTTGCCGGGCTTTGCCTTTGCCATCCTCTTCTGATTGTACAGGGCGATTCCCAGTATATGAGCCATTTCCGTAACAGACTGCTCATCGAGTCTGGAAAATGAAGCCCCGTCTTTGCGATTTATCAGCTGAATTGCGCCAAGCAGATAGTTTTTAAATATAACCGGGACCACAAGAACCTGTTTGGTGGTAAAACCAGCCTTTTGATCCCAGCTCTTATCGAATTTCAGATCATAATCTATGAAGGCCAGCTCCCTGTCATCGTAAACATCTTTAATATTTATAAGTTTCTTCTTGGAAGCGGAACATCCTGATATGCTGTTATTTGATATGGGAATGCGGATCTCTCCGATCTCCTCTCCTGATTTGAATCTCGACACAAGCTCTCGCTTTTCGCCGTCAACCACATAAACTGTCAACCGTTCCGCCTCAAAAAGCCCTGTGATTTCATCTTTCAGATCAATAAGGATCTCGTCCAGATTCGCGGCAGCATGTATTTTGTTGCAAATATCCTGCAGATTCTTCCTGTACTCAATCTCGGATTTGAGTTTCCGGCTATTTAAATTCATGTCGTTCTTAAAATGCGCAACTATTTCAACTCAATATTTTATCTATTTCAGATGTTTTCAACCGGAAGAGAGCATCGACCACTTCAGGATCATAAAGTACCCCTTTGTTTTCTGAAATCTCATTTAAAGCCTTTTTTATTCCGAGCGCCGGTCGATAGGGTCGGTGAGAGGCCATGGACTCCACAACGTCGGCAATAGAAAGAATTCGCGTTTCAGGAAGAATGTCTTCCCCTGAAAGCCCTTGGGGATAGCCGGAGCCGTTCATCCTTTCATGATGCTGGAGCACTATCTGAGCGATTGGCCACGGGAAATCGATTTCTTTTAAGATGTCATAGCCGACTTGGGCGTGAGTTTTTATGAGGCTCAACTCAATATCGGTGAGCCGGGTCGGTTTACTGAGAATTTCCGCTGGTACGGAAATCTTGCCCAGGTCATGAATACTCCCGGCCATCTGAATTCCCTGTATCTGATCGTTTGAAAGACCCATTTCCTTTGCTATTGCGGCGGAAAGCTTGCCCACCCGCTGCTGGTGGCCGGATGTGTATGGGTCCCTTGACTCAACGGTCAGGCATATGGCCCGAATGATGCCTTCCATGGCCTTGCGCAAATTGGCGGTGCGCACTTCAACCATATCTTCCAGGTTCCGGCGATAATTCCGATTGGCAATTTCAAGCTCCCGGAGGCGCAGGGCATTTCGAATATTAATGATGACCTCATTGATATCAAAAGGTTTAATAATATATCCGTACGTCCCGGCTTCTATGGCGCCATTGGCAACTTCGAGATCATCCTCTCCTGTTGCCATGATGACTGCCGTGTCCTCGTATTCTGACCTGATATGACGTGCCAGGTCGATACCCGACTCCCCCGGCATATTCACATCACACAAGACCAGATCAAAGGTCTGATCATCAAGGCATTTTCGGGCTTCTGCCGAATCAGCGGCCAGGGTGAAGGTGAATCCGTACCTTGGAAGTATCTGACTTATTACGCCGCGGATTTGCTCTTCATCATCTACCACCAGAATGTGGGGCATCATTTCACTCATTGGATTTGATTCTCTTCAGGTTGTATCTGGGGTGGTGAAAATCGCCGTGTATACAGATGGAATTTTAATCCCATTTTTGTT
>CAZKDT010000211.1:0-5620 GCA_964551515.1 uncultured Desulfobacteraceae bacterium
GGATTTGGGATTTGGAATTTCAATAAGTCAATGAATTTATAATAATGCAAATCCCCTCTGGGGATAACCAAAGCCTGGTCCTATGGGCCAGGATTCTTTGCTTGTTGGGGTGCTTAAATGACGCTTCTTGGACTTGAACTCAGTGATGCCGGAATCTTAGCTGCCATCGGTAACCCGCCGAGATTATTGGAGGTCGACGGACAGAACCAAGAAAGCCCGGGGGTTGCCATACCGGAAAAAAAGCGGCTGGTTGTTGGAAATTCCGCAGCAAACAAGGCACACCTGTTTCCGCTTCAGGTCATCAACAGGTTTTGGGATCAATTGAATACGGAACCCCTGAAGCAAACCCATCGGCATGCGCAGAATTATGCTGAAATCGCCTGTGCTCACCTATCCC
This sequence comes from uncultured Desulfobacteraceae bacterium, assembly GCA_964551515.1. Lineage (GTDB taxonomy): Bacteria > Desulfobacterota > Desulfobacteria > Desulfobacterales > UBA11574 > S5133MH16. The sequence goes on from CAZKDT010000211.1 coordinate 398, forward strand.
ATATCTGGGAACATATTAAAATGCATGGCGATGAGATGATTATCGCTGTGCCTGACTATTACCGTCGAGAACAACTGGGACTTATTCTGGGGATGGCCCAGGAACTGTCGATTCCGGTTAACGGGTTTGCATCCCTTCCAATAGCCGCATCATTTAATCCTCGTCCTGATGCCATGCTGCTCCATCTAGATATTTATTTGCACCGGTTTGAGATCGTTTATCTCCGTCAGGATGAGCAGTTGACCCGGGAGGACTCAGTGGCCGTCCAGGAAATTAACCTCGATCAATTATACCGGGGCTGGGTGGAATCCATTGCCGAAGAATTTGTGCGTACCACAAGGTTCGATCCGCTACATCAGGCCAGCACTGAACAGGAGCTATATAGCCGCTTACCCGCTGCTCTGGAAATCTTTAAAAGTCAGTCATCGTTTATATTTGAAATATCACACGGAAAACATCGCTATCGCACTCCTTTGCCCTGGGACCTGCTGAAACAAAAGAGCGAGGCGGTGTATGAAGACATCCGCCGTTTGATTGTAAAGATGCGAGATGCGCACGGTAAAAACAGTCTTTTGATTGCCCTCCAGCTGACCCATCGAATCGCCCGCCTACCGGGATTAAAAGATAAACTTTCAGAAATTGATCATTGCGAAATCATGGAACTCGAACCCGGCGCCGGCGCTCTGGGTGTTTTGCGGATGTGGGACCAGTTGGGAAATCGTCACCCAGGTAATGGGGCGTCCTTTTTCACCAGCCGTCCTTGGGGGCAGGTAGAACCGAATGTTTTCCAAACCATTTCTTATGAAACTCCCGATAAGATGCGGCCGACCCATCTGCTTTACCGGGATGTGGCCTATCCGCTCTCCCAAAAACCTCTTCTTTTGGGCTGCGATCCTTACCTGGCTGGCAAGGGCATATATGTTCAAGCCCAATCATCCGGCGTTTCTAAAAAGCATTGTACGGTTCACCGAGATGCGGACAGGTTTATCTTAACGGATATCAGCAATCAAGGAACGTTCGTGAACGATCAAAGGGTCGACGGGAGCATGACACTGGAACTTGGCCAAATCGTTCGTCTGGGGACATCCGGAGAAACCTTCCGTCTCATTGCATGTATGGAAACCCATGAAACGTAGAAAATTAAATGTATTCAGCTTATCTTTTATCGACTGCATCTGCTGCGGGCTAGGGGCAATCATTCTTTTATTTGTCCTGGTAAACGCCAAGGGCGCCGTTCGTCGGAATGCTGTGACGTCGGATTTGCGTGCCGAGGCGAGCAAACTGAAAGAACAGGTGTTGGCCGGCAAAAAGAACCTGATTGAGGCCCGCAACACTCTTTTTCAAACTCAGGCCGAACTGGTGAGGACCCAGGGGCGATCCAGTGAAATCATAGACATACTCAATGAGAATAAGGTGGAACTGGCTGATCGGGACAAGGATACCCTGGCAACCAAAACACACATCAATAAGCTGGAAACCGATTTAAAATCTTTGGAAGAGGAACTCCGGCGATTGAAGGCCGGGGCAAAAACAGATGATGATCTGGGGTCCGGGTTGCGCCCGTTTCCCGGGCACGGGGATCGACAGTATCTTACCGATTTGAAGATGGGCGGCAAACGAAATTTTATTTTGGTAGACGTTTCCGCCAGCATGCTGGATGAAACCATTGTGGGGATTATTCGTCGGCGAAATCTAAAGAATTCCCAAAAATTAAGCGCCCCCAAATGGCGTCAGGTATTAAAAACCGTGGATTGGCTGATAACCTGGCTTCCACAGACCAGTAAATTTCAAATATACACATTTAACGACACCGCACATCCTTTGATTGAAAAAACAAAAGGGGTCTGGTTGGATGCCGGTAAGGTGGACACATTAACCCTTGCGGCAGACAGCATGCACCGGGTGGTTCCGAAGAAAGGAACCAGTTTGTTAAACGCATTCAAAGCTGTAGGGGAGATGAAACCGGCTCCGGACAACATATTTTTACTCTCCGACAGTTTACCGACCATGGGCAGCAGCAAGCCGTGGCAAACAAGAGTTTCCAGCAAAAAACGTATCCGTTTATTCAATGAGGCGATCCTTAAATTGCCGGTTCGGGTTCCGGTGAACATTATCCTTTATCCTATGGAAGGGGACCCGCTGGCTGCGGATGCCTACTGGCGTCTGGCCAAGAAAACCAAAGGGTCTTTTTTCTGTCCCTCGAGAAATTGGCCATAAACGCAGTGGCTATTTATTCATTATGAAAAACAAAAGACGGGACCTAGAAATATTCAGCCTTTCCTTTCTTGATTGCATCTGCTGCGGTTTCGGCGCCATCATTTTGCTGTTTGTGCTGTCCAAATTTGCAGAACCGGTAGTCATTGAAAAAATCAAGGGAAATATGCAGACCCAAATCGTTCGCCTGGAAAACGAACTGTTTGAAATCCGGGGCCAAACCCAGATCTTGAATCGCGAGCTGACAGCGAAAAAGGAACAGTTGTTCCAAGAAAAGGAAAAGTTAGCCCGTCTCCAGGGTGATCTTTCTGATGTTGAAGGCCAATTTGCTGCATCCAAAGACGATGCCACGGTACAAAATATTATTGAAGGCAAAATGGCCCGGGCACGGCAGGAACTGACCGAAGAAATGAAGCGGCTTTTGAAAAGCCGACCTAAAAAAATTACCCGTTCGGTGGGGGGTATCCCGGTGGACAGCGAGTATATCGTTTTTATAATTGACACCTCGGGCAGCATGCAGCGGAATGCCTGGCGACTGGTACAGAAAAAAATGCAAGAGACTCTGAAAATCTATCCCAAAGTCAAAGGTATTCAGATCATGAACGATATGGGAAATTTCCTGTTTTCCCAGTATGCGGGGAAATGGATACCGGACACCCCTGCCCGCCGCAGGGCGATCATCTCCGCCCTCAGTTCCTGGAACTCTTTCAGCAACAGCAGTCCGGTGGAAGGGATTACCGCAGCGATCAACAGGTTCTATTCTAAAAATAAAAAAATAAGTCTCTATGTATTTGGTGACGAATTTAGTGGTAGGGCAATCCAACCGGTCATCAATGAGGTGGACAGAATCAACAGGGCAACAAAAGACGGTTCTCGTCGTGTACGGATCCATGCCGTGGGTTTTCCGGTTGTCATGGAAAAAACCAAAACACGTGGCAACACCGGGGAAAGATTTGCTATCCTGATGCGCGCATTATGTCAGAGCAATGGTGGTGCCTTTGTCGGGTTGAACAGCACAAGACCTTGAACCGCAAAAAAGAGCGTCGTCCTAAAACTTAAAAGTCTCGTAAAAAGTCAAAAATACCGTTTTCCGTCATTCCGGCGAAAGTCGGAATCCAGTTTTTCAAACAGTTGCAGACCATCTGGACTCCGGTTTTCACCGGAGTGACGACTTTTTACGAGACCATCAACCTTTATCATTGCAAAGGTCTTGGCAGTAACCTGGTGTTGGTTATTGCCGGCGTTCTGCTCTTATGAATAATTTATTGCCACACATCAGTGTATGTGTTTTAATAAACAAATTAAGGAGGTGCGTCATGGCAACACCACGAGATAGAGTGATTGAGGAAGCCCTATCCCTTCCGGCAGACGTCAGGCTGAGCCTGGTTGAGAAGCTCCTCACTAGCCTCAATTTGCCAATCGATACGGAAATTGATTGCCTTTGGGCAGAAGAAGCGGAACGTCGTGTGTCCCAAATTGAGGCCGATGAGGTAAAGATGGTTCCTGGTGAGGAAGTTTTCTCTAAAATCCAAGAAAAATATAAAAAATGAGATTCTATTTCCATGAACATGCGGAAAGGGAGTTTGACAGGGTTGTTGAGTACTACGAAGACTGCCAGCGTCACGCACCCTTTCGGTTGGGCTCCAACTTTTTGGCCTCACCCTCATTGGGTCCGAACCACTTCAGCACATAACCCCGATTTTGCCAGTCATTAGTAGGTCTAAATAGCAAAGGATATTCCCAAGATCCCCCAAGGTTTCCACGTATGCGAATATCAGGTTTTAACCGTTGGGAATGTTTCGCTTGAATTTTTCAACTCTTTTATATATGAACTGTTTTTCAAGCTAAAGATATAATATAACCTGAGTTCAACTTTTAAGTGCGAGGCATTTTCCTGGCTTAGGGCTCACTCAAAAATAATTTCAATTCAATCTGTTAGGTTATGACAGTACCTTAGCCATCATTTTTAAGAAAGGAGTGTATATCGTGGAAAGAGAACCGATTTTAGTAGACAAACAGGATATGATCGGGTTTATTACCTTGAACAGACCCGAAGAGATGAATACTTTCAATGTCCCCTTTGCCAGAGATCTGAATGATGTACTTTGGAATATGGATCAGGATGATGATGTTCGTGTTGTGGTAATCCGTGCTGCGGGAAAACATTTTTCAACCGGGATCTCACTATCTGAATTCAAAGACAAAAGCCATAAGGACTACCGGGAGTTTTTAGGATTGATGGATGAGTTTTACCACACCATCCCCCGGATGAAAAAGCCTGTCATCGCTTCTGTTAAAGGGTATGCCCTCGCAAACGGTGCAGGACTTGTGTTTGCATGTGATCTTGCTGTGGTTGCAGAAGATGTTAAATTCGGAACCACCGCCATAAACGTTGGTTTAATATGTCTTGGTCCGGCGGTTCCGATGGTTCGTTCATTGGGACGCAAAAAAACTCTTGAAATGGTACTGACCGGCGATATTATTTCCGCTGCTGAAGCCGAACGGCTTGGACTCATAAACAAGGTTGTGCCTGCCGAAGAGCTCGAAGCGGCCACAATAAAACTTGCCGCCAAACTGGCCCAAAAAAGCCCCTTGGCAGTGCAGATGGGGAAGACCGGTGTTTACGGCATGTCAGAGATGCCTTACCATCAAGCACTTGATTATATGGATGAATTGTTTGCTTCGCTTTGCTCTACAGAGGATGCCCGGGAAGGGATTGAAGCTTTTCAGGAAAAACGGAAACCGGTTTGGAAGGGGAGATAATATTTTGTATTCAGTCAATTCTAAAATTGGAAAAACGACCCTACTTTGGCTTTTTTATGAAAGATGGTGGTAACATCTCAAAAAGTTCGGGTAACTTTTAAAAACCGTTTATGTGATTATTATTGTCATTCCCGCGAAGCTTGTCCTATGCCTGATTGGGGAGGGGTGTAAATTAAAACCATTGGTAAACGCTTATCCTTGCATATTGACAAACCGTGGCTCCGATTTCAGGTTGCAGGTGTCAGG
>CAZKDT010000212.1:0-5619 GCA_964551515.1 uncultured Desulfobacteraceae bacterium
GACGAACGTAAGAGCTGACACCTGAACACTGACACCTGAAACCTGGATTGCTTGAGCTAAATCACCAACAATCTTTATTTGCACCCGTAGCCGACTGATATTATTAAGAAATATGTTAGAAATCGTCTTATTGGGATTGAATCATAAAACAGCGCCGGTAGCATTGAGAGAGTGTCTGGCTTTCTCCCCAGACGAGACATCCACTGTGCTGAGAGCTTTTCAAGAATCACCGGTGATCAGTGAAGCAGTTCTTGTTTCAACCTGCAACCGTGTAGAAATTCTTATGGCCACCGAGGACAAAGCCAATGCGGTTAGGGCTGCTAAAATGTTTCTAACCGAATTTAAAAAGCTACCTGCTTCTGAATTTGAAAAATCCCTTTATATCCATAAGGGTGATGATGCTGTCCGGCATATGTTCAGAGTTGCCTCGAGTCTTGACTCCATGGTTGTTGGAGAGCCACAGATACTGGGTCAGATAAAAGAAGCTTATAAGCTGGCTACGTTAAAAAAAACATCCGGTGTTATTCTGAACAAATTGTTTCATCGAACCTTTTTCGTGGCAAAACGTGTTCGTAGTGAAACCGGGATCGGAGATCATGCGGTATCCGTCAGTTACGCAGCTATTGAGCTGGGGCGCAAAATATTCGGCGCCTTTGAAGGAAAAAAGGTGCTCCTTATCGGAGCCGGGGAAATGGCGGAACTGGCGGTTGAACATCTGATTCGAAATAAAGCCGGCGATATTCTGGTTGCCAACCGAACCTTTGAAAACGGTGTTAAACTTGCTAAAAGGTTTAAGGGCGAAGCCATCCGGTTTGAAGAGATTGCAGACAGCTTACCGCGTGTTGATATTGTTATCAGTTCCACCGGTTCACCCGATTATGTTGTTACCCGCGAACAGGTAAAGGCGATCATACGCCGCCGCCGGAATCGCCCTATTTTTTTTATTGATATCGCGGTGCCCCGAGATATCGATCCGGAAATAAACCGTCTGACCAATTCATATGTTTATGACATCGATGATCTGAAAGGGGTCATCGACGAAAGCATTAAAAATCGCAACAAGGAGGCGATTAAAGGGGAAAGAATCGTTGACGAGGCTGTCATCGGTTTTAAACAGTGGTACGACAATTTGCATGTGGTCCCCACAATTGTTGCGTTAAGGAACAAAATGGACGGCATTGCCAAAGCGGAAATAAAAAAAACATTGAATTCTTTAAAACATCTGTCAGATGATGATCGCCAAGCCATTACCCGAATGACGAGCGCCATGATAAATAAGATCCTGCATGATCCTACACTGTTATTAAAAAGCAATGGATATCATCAAAACAAATCCGGCTACCTCGACATTACCCGAAAACTTTTTAAACTTGATGAGTAAATGGAGGACGACGTTGAAAAAAACAGCATTCCTTTTTCCCGGGCAGGGATCACAATCTCTAGGTATGGGTCTTGATTTTTATCAGGAATACGACAGTGTCAGAGAAATTTTTGACATGGCGGAAGAAATAACCCAAATCAATGTATCTAAACTGTGTTTCAAAGGTCCTTTCGACGAGCTTACCCAAACGGTGAATCTTCAGCCTGCGGTAACCACTGTAAGTCTGGCCTGCCTTTCTGCAATTGAAAAAGAGGGTGTCAGACCCGATGTATCCGCCGGCCATAGTCTGGGCGAATACAGTGCAATGCATGCATCAAACATCACATCAAAAGAAGATACCATCAAACTCGTTTTTAAAAGAGGTGAACTGATGCACCACGAAGCAACCCGGTATAAAGGGGCCATGCACGCAATTATCGGGTTGCCTATAAATACCGTCGAAGAACTTGTCGCCGAGGGACAACAAGAGGGAATTGTTGCCGTAGCAAATCACAACACCGAACAGCAAATTGTAATAACCGGAGCACCGGATGTGGTTAAAAAGGTTTCTTCCCTGGCAGCTTCCCGAGGCGCCAAAGCTATCCCGTTGAAAGTTAGTGGGGCATGGCATAGTGAATTGATAAAAGGCGCCCAGGAAAAGTTTAGTGATTTTATCAAATTAATACATTTTAGCACACCGGACCGCCCCGTGCTTTTTAACGTAACGGCTGACTATGCTGAAAATGTCGATGAAATCAAATCAATCATGGCTCAGCAGCTTTGCAGCCCTGTAAAATGGTATGACTCAATGCGCAGGCTGATAACAGAAAACGTGGAGGTCTTTGTTGAAGTTGGCCCGGGGAAGGTTCTTACCGGTTTATTAAAAAAGATTTTACCAAAAGATTATCCCTGTAAAATATATAATGTAAACAGTATGAAGCAGCTTGAGCGATTCTTGAAAGAAACGACTTAGGCATAGTAGAAATTAGGAAAATTGAGTTTTTTTTAATAACGAAAAAATGAATTTTATTCTTTACACAGACATTTTATTGATATATGCTTGTTATTTCTAAAAAGAACCCGAGTTATTTTTTATTATAAAGGTTTCCCCATGGAAGAGAAGGATATTGAATATTTTAAAGAGTTTCTGACCAACCGGTTAGAAGAGCTTTTAAGTCATGCAGATAACACTGTCTCAGGCATGACCGCCCCAAAAGAAAATTTTCCGGATCCAACAGACCGCGCTTCACTTGAATCAGACAGGAATTTTATGCTTCGCATAAGGGATAGAGAGAACAAGCTTATCAAGAAAATAAAAAAGGCCTTAACACGTATTGAAGACGGCACTTTTGGGGTCTGTGAAAAGTGTGGTGAAGATATTTCATATAGTCGCCTTAAGGCCAGGCCGGTTACTACTTTGTGTATTGACTGTAAAACCAAAGAAGAAGTTTTTGAAAAATCCCTCGGATTATAATAAGAATTTGAAAATAGATCTTCATATTCATTCAACAGCCTCCGATGGAACGTTTTCTCCGTTAGAAATTCTAGACCTGGCTCAAAGTCTCAATCTTGGGGCTATATCGATTACAGATCACGATACCCTTGATGGAACAAAAGAAGCCCTTACCATTGGGATTCCTCCTTCACTTAAATTCTTAACCGGTGTTGAAATAAGTGCGCATCCACCACCATCTTTTTCCTTTCCGGGAAGCTTTCATGTTTTGGGTTATGCTATCAATGTCAATGATTATGATTTAAATCAAGTGCTTGCAACTCTTCAGGAAGCGAGGAAGAATAGAAACCCCCGGATTATTGAACTGCTTAATCGAATGGGGATTAAACTTTCGTTAAGCGAGATACAGAAGGAGGCCGGAAAATGTCAGCTTGGAAGACCTCATATTGCAAAGCAAATGATAAAAAAAGGTTTTGTTCAATCGATTTCTGAGGCATTTGATAAATATCTGGCAAAAGGTAGCCCCGCGTATGTTGATAAATATCGTGTTGACTGTGACAGAGCAATTGAAGTCATACTCAATGCCGGAGGAATCCCTGTTTTGGCCCATCCCGTTCTTCTCAAAATCAAAGATGATGCAGTTCTTGAAAAGCTGATTACCCGTTTAAAGGAAATGGGTCTTAAAGGAATAGAAGTCTTTTATCCTGAACACACGCCGGATCTTATTTCCCGATATACTGAGATCGCAAACCGGCATGGATTATTAATTACAGGGGGTACAGATTTCCACGGTTCTAATAAGCCCGGGATTAACATGGGGTCGGGTAGAGGGAATTTCTCCGTTCCCTATAAAGTGTATGAGCAATTGATAACAAGTTTAGAAACAAGGAATTAAATGACACAAACTGACCTGTCTGAATTAAGCCGCAAACTTATGTATACATTTAAGGATACCAATCTTCTCGTTGAATCCTTAAGACACAGTTCGTTTGTAAATGAACAACTCAACACAGACCTTCATGATAATGAGCGGCTTGAATTTCTTGGGGATGCGGTTTTAAATCTTGTTGTGGGTCACATCCTCATGCAGCGATATCCGGATTTAAAGGAAGGCAGCCTATCCAGGATGAGGGCCAATCTGGTTAATGAATCTCAACTTGCATCCATTGCCCGCGAATTAGATCTTGGTTCCTATATACAGCTCGGCAAGGGAGAGATCCATTCAAAAGGCTGGGATAAGAACTCAATACTGGCAAACACGTTCGAAGCTGTAATTGCAGCTGTTTATATAGATGGCGGTTTTGATGCTGTTTTTAAAATCATTGACAGGCGTTTTTCGTTTTTAATTAATTCCGTGATCACTTCTAATGCTAATCATGATTTCAAAAGCCAGATTCAGGAACTTGTTCATATGGAACTCAGATCAATACCCATATACAATATCGTCCACGAAAGTGGGCCGGATCATGACAAAACCTTTCGGGTGCAGTTGAAAGTTGGTGAGGTCCAGACAGAAGGAATCGGAAAGAGCAAGAAGGCTGCCGAGCAGGATGCTGCCAGAAAAGGCCTGGATATTTTAAAATCCGGACAGAGTTAACAGATCGAATTATTAAAAAAATTCCTCAATAAGGTCTGGTGTAACAAATGATCATATTGACCCGCCAACTGATAATAAAATGTAACCTGTCTGGAACTCACAGTTAAGTGACCCTAAAGAAAAATACGCCCTTCATTATTCCTATTTTTTTGCCCAATCTTGGTTGTCCGCATCAGTGCGCTTTTTGCAACCAAACATCCATCACCGGTGTAACACCTGACATTATTTCCACGAAAACACTGTGTTTGCTGATAAATAAATTTCTTGAATATAAAAAAACACAGAGACGGTCTGTTCAAGTGTCTTTTTACGGTGGAAATTTTCTGGGTTTGAAAAAAGAGTACATCAGGATTCTACTTGATGAAACGACAAAATTTGTAAAAAATAAAAAAATCAACAGTATTCGTTTTTCTACTCGTCCGGACACAATAAGCGATAAACAACTTGATATAATTAAAAATTATCCTGTTTCAACCATTGAAATCGGCGTTCAGTCTATGGACAATCAGGTGCTGGCCATGGCAAAACGGGGACATACCGCTTTAGAAACGGAAAAAGCAGCGGCCCTGCTAAAAGAGCGAAATTATGACATCGGCATGCAGATGATGGTAGGCCTGCCGGGTGATGACGAAACCAAATCCCTGTTTACCGCACAAAGAATTGCATCGCTTTCTCCTGATTTTGTAAGGATTTATCCCACGGTTGTTCTTGCACACAGTTGTCTTGCCGTATGGTATCGAAATGGAGAATATACGCCCTGGTCTCTTTCGCGATGCGTAGCCCTTGTAAAAAACCTTTACCTTTTTTTCAAAAGCAAAAAAATCCCGGTCATTCGTATGGGGCTTCAGGCTTCAGAAGATCTTGCAAAAGACACCACAATGTTAGCAGGACCGTACCATCCCGCTTTCGGACATATGGTACATTCTAAAATTTTTCTTGATATGGCTACATCCATCATGGGAACTGGAAAAGTCTCTTCTGAAAAAATCACCATAAAAGTTCATCCACGGAGCATTTCAAAAATGAGGGGTTTAAAAAATGAGAACTTGGATATCCTGAAAACAAAATTTCAAATCAAATTTCTCGAGGTTATCCCGGATGTTTCTCTTGCTGAAGATAAACTAATAATTATATAATGAAAGTGTATTATCTATTGTCCATCCATAAATAGTCTTTTTCCCCAATCTCTGCGTTATGCTCAAAAAATAA
>CAZKDT010000213.1:0-5592 GCA_964551515.1 uncultured Desulfobacteraceae bacterium
TGAAAAATATTCTGCAAAATGATAGGAATTGACCACACTCATTCCGGTTGACCCCATAATAGTTGCTGATTAAATGAGCGAAGTTGGATACGGGTTCGTTCTGCCAGGACCTGATATACCTCCTTAATTCTATGGGAAGGGGTGGTTTTGCCGGAAGCCGCTCCTTCTCATTACCAAAGGAGTATGATTATGAAAATATGTCAAGCGTGCGAGGAATTTGAAAAGCGTGTAAAGGAATGGAACTACACGCATGGCGCTATCGACCCCCTGCCTTACATAAATGAAATGATTAAACCTCACAAGCACCTAATTTTTGAAGGGCGAAAATCAGATGGAGCAGGAGAATCTGTGCTTATATTCCAGTGTCTGAAGTGCGACCAGTGGTGGAAAGTCTCCACTTGGCCTGTGGTCGGGTACCTTGATATTTGGCCTTATTTCATGCAGCATCATTCATCACCATAATAATAAAGGAATGGAAAATGCCAATTATTGCCATTTCAAGATCTTCCTATCTACATGGTAAAAAGATAGCTGAAGGGGTTGCTACAAAATTAGGCTATACTTGTATTTCTCAAGAGGAACTTCTTGATGATTCACAGGAATTCAACTTGCCTGATATAAAGCTCATTTGGGATTTGCTTTTCATATTGGATCAAGCCATGTTTTGGCAATATAGATATATTTCCTATATCCGAGCTTTGTTAATAAGAAATTTGCAAAAAGATAACGTTGTTTTTCATGGCTTCTGCGGCCACGTTTTCTTAAAGGAATTAGATCATGTGCTTAATGTGAAAATCACTGCCGATATAGAGGATCGAGCAAAGCTCATTATGGAGCATGATGGAATGACAAGAAAAGAGACTTTTAGCTTCATTAAAACGATTGACAGCAAACGAAAAAGATGGTGCCAAAAACTCTATAAGGTCGACATCCAGAATATCAGCCAGTATGATATCACCATAAATATAAGCAAATTCCCTCATGATAAGGCTGTGGATATTATATGCAAGATCGTCAAACTAAACCGATTCCAAACAACACCAGAATCTCAAAAGACAATGAATGAACTGCTCATTGCGGCCGAGGCCGGAGCATCTCTGAACTCAGATTATAAAGCAGAGCGCACCGGCTTTCTATCTTGCGCGATGGAAGTTTAAAGAATCTCCCAGAAGAAGTAATAATGATAGAAATAAGGACTCTTGAAATCAACAACCTCACTTAGCTGTAAATGTTCAGACTGCGGAAATGATGTAATAATTGAACGTCACTATTAATAAATCGCATAACCATCTAATACTGTTGTAACGGTTGCTTAAAGCTATATTTTTCCATGGACAGAAAAAGGGAGGCATGATGATTCAAGAAAATTTAAGAAACGATGAGATGAATTTGAGTTTGTTAGAGATGATTACCTCCAACAACGTAGCAGAGCAATGCATTAAAATAAGAAATTGGATCGAACAACATTATCATATGGACGGAGTCGGATTCTTTCTCCGGGATATTCAGTCCACCCGAACTTATTTTTATACAGAAGATCTTCCGGAAGATATTGTTCAGGGTTTGGAAGAAAACCTTCCCGAATTCAGTCAAACCAAAGAAGCAGGAAATGATGTTTTGCTTTTTGGAAAAAAACAAGGGGAAATAGATTTTTATAGTCCACATGAACATCCCGAATCACCTAAACCAATGGGACTTGTCTTCCCTTTAACAATCCAGGACCGCTCCATTGGAACTCTGGCCATAGTTGCAAAGTCAGCAAAGAATCAGGGTTTGATAACCCAACTGTCAGGATTATCTTCGTTTATTCCCCTGATATCTTATCTATTAAATAATGCCATCTCTCACGAACAGAAAGACAAGAAAATACGTATGCTCAACTTATACCAAACTGTTAGTTCTTCATTAGCCTATATCACCGACCTACAAGAACTTCTAACTACGATTATAAGTATTGTCAGCACAGCTCTCCTATGTGAGGAGTGCTCAGTTCTTTTATACCATGAAGAAAATAATGAGTTCGAATTTTTCACTGCCGTGGGCCAAACAGGAATAGAACTTGTGAAAGAACGTTTTCCGGCGGACAAAGGAATTGCAGGTCGTACTCTGAGAGAGCGAATAGCATTTGTAGTAAATGATGCACAAAGACATCCTGATTTTTACAGTAATATTGACAAAAAGCTTGCTTTCAAAACAAAGTCGATTCTTGCAGTTCCTTTAATAGCAGGTAACGAGAGTGTTGGAGTTATTGAAGCCATAAACAAATTCGAAGAAAAAATTTTTGACAAAGAAGATGATCAGATTCTCTCGGCCATTGCGGATGAAGTGGCTATGGCTGTTAAAAATGCCAGACTCTTCGACTATGTGGTTAATAGTTACTGCAAAATAAGACAAGGCAAGAACAGCTGTAAAGGCTGCAAACGACCGCTTAAATCGTGGACTCCCTGTGCAAAACATTTGGGCCTGTGTTAAACCAACTAAATGATCGTAAACAAAATGGGGGAAATATTTTATTTGTTTGATTTATTATGCATTTTAGTAGATTCAGATGCATTTTCATTGCTATTCTGTAAATGAAATATAAATAAATTAAAAAATCCCAGAACTTCTGACACCTGAAACCTTATCCCAGAACCTCCGACACCTGAACACTGACACCTGAAATCTCAATCTTGAATTTTTGAACCCAATTCTTGTGTTGGTGACTAACACTTTTGTCCATAATACTTCCCCGAAATCTTTTTAAATCTACGAGGTTTGCAATTAGGGGTTGCTTGAGGTAAAAAAAGAAATTATTGTTTAGAAAATCTTTAATTGTTGATTCTCTTGTGGCCGTTCTACTGCGCATCGCGGCGTGATACTTTTATGGGAAACTTTAGGTTAGTTATAGAAGTTACCATTAACAACCGTTTAACAAAAGGAGGTGCTCAATGGAACTATACGCCGGATTATATCTTCATTCAAGAAATACTTACATCGGTATTATGGACAAAGCGTTCAATTGTGTATTTGAAAAAAGAGTTCCGAATCATCTTGAACACATTTTACAAACACGAGTCCCTTTTCAGGATCAAATCAAAGGATTTGTGGTTGTGAAAACATGGGGTTCGCGTAACAGTTAAATGGTCTTCGAATTAAACGTCATAAATCTTCATTCTTGACAGTTTGCTGAAACAAAGGATCGTCCAACAAAGCTAATAAACGCAGACGCCTAAATACAGCGCGGTTTTTCCATTATTTAACATCAAGTTAACCTTTACAAGTTCAGGAGTCTTGGCAACAACCCGGCGCTCGTTATTGCCTGCGTTGGCCTAAAAATATTCCTTGACCGTCTTGCTCAAGATGGCTATACTTCGGATATACATAAGGAGGTATCACATGCTTACAAAAATCCAAAAATGGGGAAACAGCCAGGGAATTCGTCTTGCAAAAACTTTGCTCGCAGATGCGCAGCTTGGTGTCGGCGATGAGGTGGATATTAGCGTAAAAGACGGCTTTATTATTGTTACACCAGCTAAAAGGATACGTGGGCGTTACAATCTTCAGGATCTTGTGGCACGTATTCCTGAAAACTACCAAGCCGGCGAAGTTGACTGGGGAGAGCCGGTGGGTAAAGAGGTTTGGTAGATGACTGCCTATATCCCCAGGCAAGGGGACATTATTGCGATCACGTTTGATCCACAATCGGGTCATGAACAGAAAGGGCGACGCCCAGCTTTTGTGGTTAGCAAGGGCCTATTTAACCGAAGCACAGGTTTGGCTGTTGTGTGCCCAATCACAAATACGGAGCGCGGTTTCCCTTTTCACATACCTGTTCCGAAAGACAGTAAGTTTACGGGCTTCATAATGGTCGAGCAAGTTAAATCTGTCGAGTTTAGGCCTCGCCGCGCGAAACGTATCGAACACGGTAGTGATGAGTTGCTGACTGAAGTGCTTTCCATTTTGGATGCCTGCATCTACTAATCGGCAACCTGGCACTTCCCCGGACATTAAGGGCTTTGCGCCCCTTGCTGTCGGTTAGTTTTTCGTTAAACGGAGAAATCTTTATTGGAATGTAACAAGATATTCCAAGAGGAAGAGGCGAAAAAGTTGGCCTCGGATCCACTCGGCAAGCCTGCGGGGAGCTTCATCAAAACAACAAAACCTCACCTCTCTATGTGAGAAACGGGGTTCATCGTTTGGATCATATGTGTTCTCCATTATCCTAAATAGTGCCTGAACGAAAACTGTCTTTTTCGCCAATATCTGCGCTTGCCCCGGGGAATGCTTGCCCAATGAAATGTTTACCCCGTTAAATTCGCAGACCATTTATCTGGGGTAGAGTCTATGAGGTTTTAATGACCAATAGAAAAATTAAGCCATGCAAATGGTATTATGCTTGCCCAATTAAGGAATATACGGAAAAAGGAAAATTAGAAACATACTGGATAAAAAATTATTGTTTGGTTAATAATAATACCTGTACTCGTTATCAGATGCAGGAAAAGGGTAAGTATCATCCGGATAATATGTTGCCCAATGGTGAAATAAGGGAAGATTTATAGAAGTGGTTTCAAAACCTCCCCTCAGGCTCAATTTTTGTGTTGCACCTAGGGATTCAATCCTCGGAATATCAAATATATGCCTGTGATTATTTTTTTTGCCTGCCTTGATCTTGAACGAAAATCCTCATTAATCAACAGACTCATTAATTGTATTCTTGTAGTCGATCGAGATCGGCCTTGTCATGGGGGCAATTGGAGATTTTTTCGGTTTTGATTAAATTTTTCCGATTTATGAAATTACAGGTTTGCCGGCCATAATACCCTTGGGCACGGTTTTGCCGGATCTTGTTAAAGACCAAGCCTTGAATCGATGTAATGATATCAATACATACCGGTTCATATCCAAACTGGGTAATTTGAAAGGGCTCCTAATTTGTAGCTTGATTACCTATTAATACAGCATCTTAAAGCCGTTTCTTAATCAGCGAATAATTTTTCCCTGCCATAAATCTCGTAAGAACTTTCTCCATAGCAGGATACGGATATTTTGATAAACCCTCTCTTCCCTTTCGTTACAGACAACAATAGTATTTTGGGGAGAATATTCCTCAATAAATGCATTCAAAGGTAGCAAATCCCTTTTATGTACCTGAGGCGAGCCTTTTGTTTCAATGGCCACCTCTCCACCATCCAGTATGAAATCAACCTCAAGACCTGATTTTGTCCTCCAGAAATTGATATCAAAGTCCACTTCGTTATACGAATTATAAGCTAATATTTCCATCAAAATAAAATGTTCAAATGCTTTCCCGAACCACTCGCCCTTCTCTGTGGTTAATTGCTGCTTGTTTGACTTACCGGTTTTATAGGTTCCCACAGAAATGGCGATTGATTTGGCGGCAGATCCATATTCGGACTCTTTTAATAAATTCTATTTTAGGATACCGTTACATTTTAGTTCAACTATTTCGGAGTCGATTTCGAAAAAAACCGTCTGTCAAGAAAAAAGCAGCACAAATTATGCTCAGACAGACCATTCAAACAGTTTGATTTGACAACATAATGTCGGGTGTAAATCAAGACTGTTGTTTGCTAAGATTGCCATGGC
>CAZKDT010000214.1:0-5585 GCA_964551515.1 uncultured Desulfobacteraceae bacterium
CGGCATTGAGGATATCCAAAAGGCGTTGTCGGACAATTTCAGCACCGGCGGCACCCTGGGCATCGGGCTTCCGGGGGCAAAACGCATGGCCATAGGAAGACGGCTGTTTGGGTCCCAAATCACCCATATTTTGAAACCAAAAACAATTTCATATACTTTGCGAATACGACGTTTCCGACGGCGAAGTTCCGGCGACTTTTCTTTTTTTACCTTACCGCAGCCAGAACATTGCTCTGTGGATTCAATTTCCGAGGCATCAAGTATAGCACGAATTTGGCAACGATTTTTTTACAGGAAAACAATTTGACGAATAATCTTTAAAGCGTTAAAAAGGAGGAAAATATGGGTAAAAAACATTACACAATTGAAACATCATGCCCTCAATGTGGATGTAGCGCTGTTTCGCATTTATCCGCCGAGGAAATCAAAGATAAATTCGGTGATGTTCCAAACGTTGAGATGGAATGTAGTGAATGTATGCTCAAATATCATACCGACATGGAAAAAGTATGCCCTGAGTGGGATAAGGAATGCAAGATGAAACCCTAAATGATCGTAAACAAAATGGGAAAAATATTTTATGTGTTTGATTTATTATTCATTTTAGCAGATTCAAGTGTATTTTCATAACTCTTCTATAAATGAAATATAATTTATTAAAAAATTAAGGACAATATTATGGTATACGATTTCACGGCAAATGACGTATTTGAAATGGCCGAACAGCTTGAAAGAAACGGAGCCAGGTTTTACAGAACAGCGGCCGAGAATATTTCCGATCCCAAGGCAAAAAAGCTTTTAATTCAACTTGCGGCAATGGAAGATGAACATGAAAAAACATTTGCTTCTTTAAGAACCCATCTGACCGAGGGCGAGAAAACGACAACCGTTTTTGACCCGGAAGATGAATCTGCCCTTTATCTTCGTGCACTTGCGGATACCCGTGTATTTTTTAAAAAAAAGATTGATATGTCATCGATGAAAGAGATCCTAAAGGCGGCCATTGTTGCCGAGAAAGACTCGATAGTTTTTTATCTGGGTTTAAAGGATTTTGTCCCGGATCAACTGGGGAAGAACAGGCTGGACACAATTATCAAAGAGGAGATGGGGCATATCAGAATTCTGAGCAAAGAGCTTGTTTCTCTTAATAAATAATCTCATTCCTGTCTCATGATACAAGTGTGTATCAATTATAAACATGAGACGATTTTCAATTACATCCTATTTTAACCTAAATTGAGCGATTTTTTACTCGATCCGCACCGATCTCCCCCACTGACGCGGGATCTTGGACTTACGCATCAAGGATCCGCGAAAATCCTCGACATATCCACGGGTATGCCTGCGGTTTTCGCGAACCCTTATGCATCAAGATCTCAGCACATCTCTTCGCAAAAAATCGCTCAACTTAGGTTTAAGGTACATTCATTCCCATACAGACCTCGCAATTCAACTATTCCCACCGGGGGGGAGTCCAATTGAGGTAAAGGCCTTAACTTCCTAACTCCTCGATAAATAATAGCACCGGGTCAGTATATTGATTTTTAGCTATTATTTAAAAATTTTCTCCATTTGGCACAAAACTTGAGTAAGCTTGAACAAGTTATATTAATGATTAATGATTTTATTTATGTTATAACCATTATCAGGGTTCATTTTGTACACGGATACAGGAGGATACCATGTGGGAATATACCGAAAAAGTAAAAGATCATTTTTTAAATCCGCGGAATGTGGGCGTGATAGAAAACGCTGATGGGGTTGGCGAAGTCGGCTCACTGGCATGCGGTGATGCTTTAAAACTCACTTTAAAAATCGATGGCGATAAAAGAATTAGCGATGCAAAATTTCAAACCTTCGGTTGCGCGAGTGCCATTGCTTCATCTTCGGCTCTGACTGAAATGATTAAGGGAATTACAATAGATGAAGCGGAAAAAATTACAAATAATGATATCGCCGAATATCTTGGAGGACTTCCAAAGGAAAAAATGCACTGCAGTGTTTTGGGCCGTGATGCTTTGGAAAAAGCGATAGCCAATTACCGGGGCGAACCGGAAAAACAGGTTGACGGTGAAATTGTGTGTGAGTGCTTTGGGGTCACGGATCTTGAAATCCAAAGGGCGGTTACGGAAAACCACCTGAAAACCATCGAGGATGTCACGCACTATGTTAAAGCAGGTGGCGGCTGTGAGAGCTGCCACGATAAAATTCAGGAGATCATTGAATCTGTTATGGGCACGCCCGCTACGGAGGAGACCAGACCTTCGGGAATGACCAATATCCAGAAAATCAGGCTTATTGAAGAGACATTGGAACGTGAGATTAAACCCGAACTGAAAAAAGACGGCGGCGGTATTGAATTTATTGATTTTGCCGATAATACGGTTTTCGTAAAATTGCGCGGCACATGCTCGACATGCAGTGCCTCTCAAGTTACGTTGAAACATTATGTGGAAACAAGGATAAAGGAACTGGTTTCCCCTGAACTGGTGATAGAAGAGGTGAAACAATGAAGACCATATATGTGGATAACAACGCAACAACAAAGGTCGATCCACAGGTGTTGGATGCAATGCTGCCTTACTTTAATGACTTTTACGGCAACCCTTCCAGTATGCATTCCTTTGGCGGGAAAGTAGCACATAAGATAGATGAAGCGCGCACAAAAGTTGCATCTTTGATTAATGCTTCACCGGATGAAATCGTGTTTACCAGTTGCGGAACCGAAAGTGACAGTACCGCTATCCACGCGGCAATTTCGTCTGCCACCGATAAAAAACATATTATAACCTCAAGGGTAGAACATCCTGCCGTTAAGAATTTATGTGAGCATCTTTCAAAAAAGGGCTACCGGGTCACATTTGTTCCGGTTGACCGAAAGGGAATGCTTGACGTCGATTATCTTTATAATAGCCTTACCGACGATACGGCCATTGTCAGCCTTATATGGGCAAACAACGAAACCGGTATGATTTTTCCGATCCAAGAACTATCAAAGGTCATAAAGAACAAAGGGATTGTTTTCCATACCGATGCGGTTCAAGCTGTGGGCAAGCTGCCCATCGATGTCAGCAATTCAGAAATAGATATGCTGTCTATTTCAGGACATAAGATTCATGCACCCAAAGGCATCGGCGCCCTTTATGTTCGTAAAGGGACCCGGTTTTCTCCGTTTCTTATCGGCGGCCACCAAGAAAGTGGACGGCGAGGCGGAACCGAAAATGTCGCCTATATTATTGGGTTGGGAAAGGCGAGCGAACTGGCGGCAAACCACATGGGCCAGATGACAACCCATGTGGGAAAATTACGGGACAAGCTTGAAAATGAATTATTAAAGCAAATTCCCAATGCCATGTTAAACGGAGACACAAAGAACCGACTGCCGAATACCACAAGCATCAGCTTTGAATATGTTGAAGGGGAATCGATTCTCTTAATGATGGATGAATTGGGCATTTGCGCTTCCTCAGGTTCCGCATGTACATCCGGTTCCCTTGAACCTTCTCATGTGTTGCGTGCCATGGGCATCCCGTTTACGGCCGCACACGGCTCCATACGATTCAGCCTGGGCATCTACAGTACGGAAGAAGAAATCGATTTTATCGTAGAAAAACTTCCGCCAATTATTGGAAACCTTCGAAATATGTCACCCTTTTGGAAATAATGATCCGGGTGATTTAAGGATTGCCGAGTTGACATTTTTTATGAGAGGTTTTTAAAATTTTGAGAGTCTAAAGTTCTTACATCATATCGGATTTGATCTACACCGACCTCATGTGCATCAAGGTCTCCAGGGAGCAGGGAAACCCCTTGACATATCCACCCCGATATTTTTTCGAGGCGGTTTTAGCGAATCCTTATGCATCAAGATCTAAGTACATTTATTGAGATAAAATCGCTCAGCCTGAGTTTAAAAATCTTATTTTTTATGGTATTAATAAAAATATTATATTGTATCCATCCTTATCATTTTACTAAAGGAGGATATTATAACTACACCTAATCATTGTCCAGATTTTGATAAATTTGAGCATCTTAGCTCGTTTAAATGTAAGTGCCCCGAGTGCAATCAAGGAATAGAGATCTTTTCAGATGAGTTTGATAAGACTCATGTATGCGATAGCTGCGGGAAAAAAATAGATTTTACGCAGTGTTCTTTGGAATCAGAAGCATAGTATGATCGACCTTTTTTCGGCTTTTGCTCATTTTTCAAAACAACTGATTTAGGCGCTGGTTACATTAAAAAGATTGATTTTTATGTGACTGATTTTAGCAGGATGGCTATGCCATCGATCGGTAAAGATAAATCGTGAGATTGAAATCAACAATATTATAGGGTATTCAAAATTTGATGAACTCGTAAAAAGTTCAAATTCAAGACGTATAAATTTTGTAATCATGAGGCGCAGTTACCGTACGTTGAATGATTACGAATCATGAATAAAAATCACCTGAGCCGCGCAGGGCAAAGAAAAAGGCAAGGGAAGAGTCAGGGCTGACCAGATGCAAAAAATATCATATAAAATAGTGTAGGAATAATCAAAATGTTTATATTAGGGCTACAGGGAAGTCCCCGAAAAAAAGGAAACACCCATTATCTTCTCAAAACATTCATGAACGAAGCTGAAAAATCAGGAGCCCGGACACATGTCATTGAAGTGGCTAAAAAAAATATCATTCCATGCAAGGGCTGTAGTTTTTGCGAAAAGAAGGGGTACTGTATTACTCAAGACGATGATATGACACTTGAGATCTGTCCGTTGCTTCGCGAAGCCGATGTGATTGTGGCAGCCTCTCCTATATATTTTTACAATGTTACTGCACAACTCAAGGCGCTTATCGACAGGAGTCAAACCCTGTGGTCCCGGAAATACAGGTTAAATATCGAGGATCCCCGAGGGAAAATGAGGGGTGGATTTTTGCTGGCCCTGGGGGCTACCAAAGGAAAAAATCTTTTCGAAGGGGTTAAACTCACGGCCCAATATTTTTTTGATGCAGTCGCAGCAAAATATGAGGGGAGCCTCACTTATTGGCGGATAGAACATCGCGGAGATATGGAAAAGCATCCGACAGTGCGTGAAGAGGTCCGGGACGCAGTGGCGGGTCTTTTAAAACCTTTTTTGACCCGAAAGATTATCTTATTTGTGTGCCGAGAAAATGCTTGTCGTAGCCAGATGGCCTCAGCGTTTACTCAATATTTGGCCGGAGATAAAATTGAAGCCATTTCCGCAGGGAGCGAACCCGCAGATAACATTAATCCTGACATGGTGAAAGCCATGCAGGAAAAAGGAATAGACATGGCCTTCCGCAGAACCCGATCTCTGAATCAAGCAGTTTTGGGTTTACAACCGGATATTATTATCAGCATGGGCTGTCAGGAAGAATGCCCATTGATACCTGGTGCCAAAATACAGGATTGGGATTTGCCGGATCCCGCAGGTAAATCCATGGAATTTATGCGAACGGTGCGTGATGAAATAGAAAATAGAGTAAAGGATTTTGTAAGCAATGTTTCGATTTAACACAAAATTGACGGTCTCGTAAAAAGTCCAACTTCTGCGTTGTGCTGCATTTCGCAATCATTC
>CAZKDT010000215.1:0-5556 GCA_964551515.1 uncultured Desulfobacteraceae bacterium
AGAACGCTCCACGACGGCGTGCATCTCTTTCCAACCGACTGAAACTTGTGCTTAAACACCCGTAATCCCGAGCCGTGCTAAAGTTATTAAGAATAATTCGTTGCTAAATTATCCTATTAATCTTTTATCATAATTTCATTCGGCTCGGGCTAACGCGTGCTAAAGCCCTTCAAACAGTCAGTCGGTTTCCAAGAAAAACACGCCGTCGCTACGCTGCACCGAAATCAAATGCGTTTACCCTGTGGACAATAAGTTATATTTGCTTATTGCCGGGAAGTTATGATATAAAACTTAAAATTGTTTTAAACGATGAATATTCGACAATGTAAGCATGTAAAGGATCGTTCTAAATAGCGCCTGAACGAAAAATTCTAGTTTTCGTTCGGGCGCTAACTCTCTCTATGAAGATATCGGTTATCACACCCTCCCTGAACCAGGGAGCGTTTATAGAAAGAACCATACAAAGCGTGCTGAGCCAGGTGGGGAAATTCGAACTGGAGTTTCTTGTCATGGACGGCGGCTCCACGGATGGGACGCTGGATATTGTCATGTCCTATCAAAACCGGTTGACACTTATTTCCGAAAAAGATCATGGACAGTCAGATGCAATCAACAGGGGGTTTGCCAGGGCTTCCGGGGATATCCTGGCATGGCTGAATTCGGATGATACATATGTTCCCGGAGCATTATCCGCAGTGGCTGAAAACTATCGGAAACGCGAATTTGAGTGGTGTTTCGGCAACTGCCGAAACATTGATGCCAAGGATAACGAAATCAGAAGGGGGATCACACGATACAAGATGTTCCAAAGCCGGCGCTATTCGCTAAGTCGATTACTCTCAAGGGATTTTGTCTCGCAGCCGGCGGTGTTTTTTACCAAACGTGTGTTTCAGGAAACAGGACCGCTCGATCTTGACCTTGAGTATACCATGGACTATGACTACTGGCTGAGGCTGGCCAAACGATACGCTCCCCTTTATATTAACCGGTTTCTGGCCAACTTCAGGTGGCACAAGCGGTCCAAAAACGATGCAAACTACAGAGCCTCGGCCCGGGAAGCCTATCTTGTTGCCAAAAAATACGCTCAGCCAAAGGACCGGTTTTTGCTATTCAACCATTATCTGCATTACCGGGCGCTCATCCTGCTGTACAGATTTTTGTAAGCCGCCAGAAGAAACCGGGGAATCATGATTAAAAAAGATATTTTTTTGTGGGACCGGTGACACTGCTGGATGAAACAAAAAAACAAAATAGTCAGAAATACCCTTGCTCTGGCCACCGGAACCGCGATAGGTAATGTGCTTTCATTCCTGCTGATGGTGGTTATTGCCAGAACCCTTGGAGACGTGGGCGTTGGGCAGTATTCATTCCTGTTTGCCTTTGGGTATCTGATAACGATTCTGTGCAATCCCGGCTTGGAATATCTGATCATCAAGGATGTGCCGGCAGACAAGAGCATTGCTTCCCCATACGGCAACAACATTATGTTCGTGAAGAGCGTCCTTGCGGTTGTGTCGGGCGCTGTCGCTGTTTTTCTGCTTATGGCTATTAACGGGGATGTTCTGATTGTCCGAAGTTTTATGATCGTGGCGGTCATTTACATGATTAACTGTGTGATGTCGGTTTTCCCCAATATTCTGAAGGCCAACGAGCGAATGGACCTGACCGCGCTGATCGATGTAATAGAACGTGCCGTTGCCCTTTTTGTTGGAGTGGCCTTGCTGTATATAACGCACTCCCTGCTGTATCTGGTGCTGGCCCTTTTGATTTCATGACATGGCGGCTTGTAAGAAAAGCGGCCTAAACCGTTTGCCTCAGCTTGGTTAGATTATCTCTTGCAAACTTTATTGCAGGATCCATAGCCAGAGCTATTTCATAATATTGAACAGCTTTCTCTTTTTTGCCCATATCCCGATAATTTGAAGCAATGTTGGCATAATCGATGGCTGAACCCGGGTCAAGCTGAAGAACCTTTTTGAAACATGCGATGGCCTTTTCATGCTCTTTGAGTTTAAAATGGCTGAACCCCATTAAGTTATAAATATCTGTTCTTTCTTTGTCGTACTTTTCCGCATTTTTTAACACTGCGAGAGCCCTGCGGTATTCCCCCATTTCTTTGAGGCAGACACCCATGTAGGAATATATACTGGGGATATCCTGTTTTGTGGGATTAAGCTCCAGAGCCCGGGTGAAATAGCCGAGAGCTGCTGCCGGATCATTAAGATCAAGGTGGCATGAACCAAGATAAAATTTAATATAATATTTGCTCGGAAGCATTTTTTCCATTTTTTTTAGCTCATTAATGGCCATTCCCGGATTTTTGTTTTCACTAATAATTTTGGCGGAAAACATTCCTACACTGGTTCCCAAAGCCCGCTCTCTGAAATGCGCCCCGGGTATAATGGTATAAAAAGCCGGTATGTTAAGTAAAGGATGTGTTGTATCAACTACAATTACTTCCATACCTTTTTTTGAAAGGGCAGATATTAAGTTTTGAACCTCAACTTTAATATTTTGGTTTGAAAGATTGGAAAGGGTGTTGATATCTATTTCTTTGCCTGGTCTGATTATAAAGTCGGCGTCCTCTATTTTAGTAAATTTGGGAAGGCCGCTGGCCACATAGTTGGAACCTGTATTAAAATCACCGGCAAGCTGGGCCACTTCTGTTAGGGCACGATTTAAAGCCTTTTGCGGATCGGGTGTTGTTCCGGCTGTCCAGACTATTTCACTCTTTCCCGGGAAGTTTAAAGGGTCATAAGCAAGCACACCAACGGAAGGGATGCCCATGTCGAGAGAAAAATCTGAAAGATAGAAATTTACCCCGCTATTTCTGTACTTTTGTATCATTTCCATAACCATAGGATCTGTGGCTGAATCCGCATTAATTGCCGGCACTTTCAGCCTGTTCTGGCTGATGATGGAAGATACGTGTCTTTCAACAATCTCGCAGATACCCTGACTTAATGCTTCCTCAACGCAGTTGCCGGCCGATGGACCGTTGAACTCATTTATAGTGAAAAACCAGTTAAATGGAATTAAAACCTCTTGATTCCGAGTTAGATTAAAGGCATTGGTCCATTTTAAGGGCAGGTCTTCAAATATCTTTCCGGATATTTCCAGATCATCTGAATCATCGTGGACGGACCTGGCGATCAAATCGAAAGAAATGGCTCTGTCATTTATGTTACGGTATTTTTCAATAAAAAAGTTTTCCGGATTTTTACAGAAGCTGAAAAAACTGTATCTTTCGGCAAGTTCCATTACCGCACTGGCTTCAGATTGCTGGGGCGTAGCCCCTTTTCCCATCTGTTTCTTTGTTCCAATAGTGTTCATTGCATCTTTACCGCAGCTGCTGAAATAGACCGGAATGTCCAGTCTTCCATTATCGATTCTTACCGTATATTCAAGGAGATCAAGATCAACCTTTTTTAATTTTTCCTTGAATCTTTTAACAGTTTCTTCAGGTGAAAATATTTTATCCTGGTCCAGGGTAAAACGCTTAAAAGCATCATTTAATATAATTGTGTGTGTCATAAATTCCCTTTTTTAATGAAAACCGTAATTGATAAAATAAGCTTCTTAATTTTTATAGAACTATAATACAAGTTTTAAAAAGATCAAAATATTATGGACAATATTTTTGAACAGCAATTCTCATTTTGAAAAAATATCTCTGTGAGAGCGGCTTTCCAGCCGCGAAAAAATCGTGGCAAGATGCCACTCACACGGTATCTGGGAATGAACTTGGCTCCATAATGAGAATTGCTGTTTTTTGAATTGACTGTTTTGATATAATTTGATATGAAATAATAAATATTTTGTGGGGATGTAGCTCAGTTGGGAGAGCGCGGCGTTCGCAACGCCGAGGTCGAGGGTTCGAACCCCTTCATCTCCACCAGCCACCCGATATGGTTTGGAATTTCTGGAGTTTGCTGAAAATGGTGAAGCTCCTAAGTTCACTGTCCTAAAGATGGTTGGAAATATTCTTCCTTTGGTTGTGAGTGTAAAGAGATGCCTAAAATGGAGAAATACAAGTAAGGAACAATAAAATTATGGAACGTACAGGCAGGGTTGAACGTGAGACAAAAGAGACCAGGATTAGTATGGATCTTAATTTAGACGGAAGCGGCAAAAATAAAATATCCACAGGGATCCCTTTTTTTGATCATATGCTGACCCTCTTTACCGTTCACGGCTTTTTTGATCTTTCCATTGATGCTGTTGGTGATATCGAGGTTGATTTCCATCACACGGTTGAAGATGTGGGTCTTGTCCTGGGAGATGCTTTTGAAAAGGCTCTCGGCGATAGAAAGGGAATAACACGATTCGGCAATGCTGTTACGCCAATGGATGATGCTTTATCCTCTGTTGCCGTGGATATGTCTAAACGTCCTTTTCTGGTTTACAATGTTCCCAAAAAACTTGACACCGGAGGGAATAATTTCACGTCTCTTACAAAAGAATTTTTAAGAGCATTTGCAAACCGTGGAGGGATGAATCTGCATGTAAATGTTCATTACGGTGAAAATGAGCATCATATTATTGAATCTGTTTTCAAATCTATGGCAAGGGCTCTGAATCAGGCCACTTCCTTTGATGGACGTTTAAGGGGCATTCGGTCTTCAAAAGGTGTTTTGTAATAATGTATAAAAATAAGTTGCAAAATAAAACAATCGGCTTGATTAAAATTTTTCTTTTAACGGTTATGCTGTTTTTAGCGGGATGCAAAACAAATATCGTGGTCCAGGAAAATGTTCTCCCACCATCAGGCATAAAAAAAATTCTAATTTTTCCCTTTAAGAATATGTCCACAGCGTATAGTGAAAATGTGAATTCCTGTTGTCCGATTTGTGGGAAGGTTTTTATGACAGGGAAGGTTGTTGAAGATGCAGATAATATGCTTACGGAGCAACTGTTTGTTTTATTGAAGGACCGAAAAGATATTAAGCTAATACCCGCAAATCAGCCTCAGGAAGTTATGTCGGATCTTTTGTCAGACCATAAAAAAAAGTTGTCGGAACGAGATCTGTTAGTAGAAGCAGGTCGTGCTCTGGATGCCGATGCAGTATTGGCAGGTTATATTTTTCGTTTCAGAGAACGTATCGGAACCAGATATTCAGTCGATCTTCCTGCTTCTGTGGCATTTGGGATCCATCTTATCCGTGTGGCAGATGGTGGTTTGTTATGGGGCGGTAATTTTGATGAAACTCAACGATCCTTATTTAGCAATCTTTTTCAACTGGGCTCCTTTTTACGAAGAAAGGCCAGATGGGTTACCGCCAATGAGATGGCTGTGTCCGGTCTTAAAGATATTCTTAAAAGTTTTCCTGTATCAAATATGCCTGAACCAAAACAGTAAACGTATTATCTATGATGAATTCGTAAAAAGTAGAACTCATCTATGGCTGTTCTGTTAAATGGATGACAGCTTTTTCCTGGGGTGATGAAAATCGCCGTGTATACAGATGGAATTTTAATCCGCCACCGAACTTTGGCTGATGAATCCCATTTTTGTTCCATATCTTCTATATGTTAAGGTTTCAGGTGTCAGGTTTC
>CAZKDT010000216.1:0-5469 GCA_964551515.1 uncultured Desulfobacteraceae bacterium
TGAAGATTTTCATAACTATTTAGACGCGTTAACAGACACCCTAAAAGGTTTTACATCATTTCAGGGGTGCGAAACTTGAGCAATTATTATTGATCCTGTATTAAAATATTCACTCATTTTTTCCTCTGCATTTACACATAACCAGGTTGGCGTGTTTTTTCAGGAAGGTCGGCTTTATCTTTTAAAAACTTAACCGCCAAAGGAAACGTTTTCAGCCGCAGGTCTTCTCTTATGAATTGAGCGATCTCTTGATAATTTAAGTGTTCCATAATTTACCTCCTTTTGTTTTCGGGTTATGCTTTTAAATTCCGAGGATTGACAGACGCGTCAGATCTTGATGTTTTATCCCAAGAGACAGGTTTTAATCGGACCATGGAACAAAGTACTCCGGCCACGCAAAGGAAGCAGAAAATCATCATGCAAAGATGCATACTGGCAAGAAAAGAGAACCGTGTTTCCGCATTTACCGGGTGTTCCCCCATGATATGTTTGAACACCAAAGTGATGATGGTCATGCTGCACAGCATCCCCATGGTTCGCATGGTAGCCAGAAAACTGGATGCGATACCATAGCTTTTGGAAGGAACACTGCCCATTACCGTGGTGGTATTGGGTGATGAAAAAAGACCAAATCCTACGCCCATCAAGACCAACATTCCCATAATCACAGGCATGGGTGTTTCTGCATGAACCTGGGAAGCCAGACCCAGGCTCAGGGTACACAAGGCCATGCCACAAGTGGCCAGACCCGCAGGCGAAACCCGGTCTGCCAGCCTTCCAAAAAACGGAGACAGAGCCATCTGAAACACGGGCTGGATAATCAGAATCCATCCTGCCCGTTGGGGAGAATACCCCCTGACCACTTGCAAATACAAACTGAAGAAAAAAGCGATGCCAAAAGACGCGGCGTAATTGATCATGGTGGCCAGGTTACTGAAAGCGAAAACCCGGTTACGGATGACCAGACCCACATTCAGAATCGGAGATGAACACCGGTATTCAAAGGCGAGAAAAATCAGAAATCCTAAGGCTCCTGATGCCATGAACACCAGATAAATACCTCCCTCTTTCTGGTTAAGGATGCCGCAAATCAGACAGAATAAAGAGATAATGTAAAAAAGAGTTCCCATAAAATCAAAACGCTCACCCCTTGCATCAGCCCATTCGCCCTTAAGTTTCAAAACCGTGAGAGAAAGACAGAAAAGCTCGATCAGAACCCCCAGATAAAAGATCCAGCGCCATCCCAGATGGGTGACCATAAATCCGGAAAGAACCGGACCCAAAGACAGCCCCAGGTAGACGCAAGCCACGATGATCCCCATGGCCTGACCCCGTTTGGACGGTGGAAAGACCGAAGAAAGGATGGCCACACTGGTTCCTGAGATCATGGCGCCGCCACACCCTTGAAAAAACCGGAATAAAATAAAACTTTCGATGGTAAAGGCAAGTGATATCAAAACGGTCCCTGCAGTAAACACGAGAATGCCGATCGTAAAGATTCTTTTTCTTCCGTAAATATCACCCAGCCGTCCCGCGGGAAGCAAAAAAAGGGAATAGGCGAAGATATAGACGGTTTCCACAAGTCCAAGCTGAACCGCACTGGCTGAAAACTCCCTGCCGATGGCGGGAAGGGCCACTCCCACAGCAGACAGCATGAAGGGGGTCAGGAACTGAACGGCGCTGACCACAAACAGGGTCGCAGCGCCGGAGACGGCATAATCGGACTGGTTTTTTGGAGCGGCGTTATGTGGGTTTGAGGCTGATTTTTCGTTTATATCTACCATGTTGTTGATAACCCTATTGACTTTTCTTTAATCAAGGATTAATCACCTCAGACCTTCGCAAAAAGCCGAGCCTGCATTTAGATCTGATCCAGCACAAGTGCCTATGCCAGAGATGATCTGCTGGTGTTGAGAGGCAACACACCATTAGTCATTGTTTAGCACACGGTTCCGGGCTTTTTGAACAATAGATTGAATACGACTTTCAGGTCGTGTCAATCCTAACAGATTAGCCTGAATCTATTAGGTCTTGAACGAGCTTTTTTAGTTGAGTTAAAAAATTGTTTTTGACTTTCTCTATGTGAAGTGCTTCCCAATAATCAATAGATAATCTATCTTTCATCATATATCTTTTGGGTTCGACTTGCAATGCATATGAATTAACCTGTCTCTCCCAAAACCATTGCGCACATCCAAATTGAATGTATTCTGAATCAATTGAAGGGATATTTCTCAAATGTTGATATAAGAACTTTCCTTGCTCACTATTTCTATAGAGCCTACGCATAAACTTTTTCATCCATTGGACTTCTTTTCTGATCAAAAATGACCCCTGTTCGACCTCCTGATATATATGGGAGGCCGAACCGTCGGGGGTGATGATGAGATGCCTTATCCTTTATTTCAGTTTGCACCTTCAATTTTAAGCGGAGTCCTGCGATGTTTTTCATTTCCACGCATTTTACCGTGTGTTGAATGGTGGTTTAAGTTAAATCTCTTCAGCTTTTTGAGTTGATCCGAGGTTAACAGATTTCCAACTGCCAGGCGAGACTCAATTTTCCGGACAAACAGATTGCCTTTTAGATCCGAAATCTTTTGGGCGACTTGAAGAACTTTCGCTTCATCCACGGAGTCGGCGGAAAACAGTTTTTCCATTTCAAGGTGAAGTCCATTGAGTTCGGATTTCAATTGCAGACGCTTTTCACGATGGGCAAAATCCGCTTCCCGGAGTTTTTTGACCTGTTTGTCGGTAAGTCCCAGTTCTTGAATCATTCTCGGATTCTGCCAGATTCCCAAAGGTGAAACGTAATGCCTTTTCATGCCAAATCCTTTTTTAGGCTTGCACTGACCTGGAGTAAACGCTCCCGCAAAAGCCGGAATGAGAAATACCGTGACCAAAAAAACCATTGCAACAGTAAAGAATTTTTGCCTAAGATTCGAATTCATAGTGTACCTCCTTTTTTGAGATTGTTAAATATCAAGAAATTATTTCCTCGGCGTTGAACTTAATATAAGTAATAAATGTAAAGAATTTATGTTGATTTCGGGGTAAAATTGTAAATGTTTTGTAAAGTATATTGTACTGATGCTATGAATCATATAGATAATAGGATCATTTAAGACAGATATTACGGTTGAGTACAGTTATGGAGAATCAGGAAAGTTCGTCTTCCAGAATTAACGTTTTGATTGTCGATGATGACAAAAAGCTTTGCGGGCTGGTCAGGGACTACCTTGAGCCTATGGGCTATGATGTGGAGGCTGCCCACACAGGAACCCATGGTCTTGAAAAGGTCTTGGCCGGGGATTTTCACGTGGTTATTCTCGATGTCATGATGCCGGAGATGGATGGATTTGAAGTGTTGAAAAGGTTGCGCAAGGAATCGGACATTCCGGTATTGATGCTCACCGCGCGTGGCGATGAGACCGACAGAATTGTGGGACTTGAGATGGGAGCCGATGATTATCTGCCCAAGACCTTTTCCACACGGGAACTTTTAGCGCGTCTTCGCGCCGTGACCCGCCGATCTTTCAAATCCGAACGTCAACCCACTCCCAATGCCATGGATAAAGCATTGATTCTAGGAGATCTCCAAATCAGCCAAACCTCTCGAATGGCTCGGTTGGGCGCTGATGTACTAAACCTGACCCCCATCGAATTCGATCTTCTGATATACCTGGCAAAGGCCGCAGGGCGGGTATTAACACGGGATCAGCTTTTGGACGCCGTTGCCGGTCGAAGCTACGATGTTTTCGACCGCTCCGTGGATGTCCATATCTCCTCGCTACGGCGGAAGCTGGGAGATGATTCTCGAAACCCCAAATTCATTAAAACCGTTCGATCCGCCGGATACATGTTTATAGACCCGAGAAGTCAGGAATTATGAAGCCTTTTTCATCGTTATTCTCCAAAATCCTCCTCTGGTTTTTTTTAAACCTGGCCCTTGTAGCCGCGGTCCTGGTCGTGTTCTTCGCATTTCAGTCCCAGATAGATCTGCATGCTATTTTTGGTCAACAGGCATCGGATCGATTGCAAACTGCCGGAAGGCTGATCTCCCATGAACTGAATCAGGTGCCCACCGCGAACTGGTCTGATGTGCTCGCCCGATATGCAGAGATCCATCAGGTGGACTTTGCTCTCTTACTTAAAGGCGGTCAGCAATCTTTATCAAAAGATATGGACATCCCGGAGGCTGTAATAAAAATGGCAATGGGCGCTTTCCGGCCGAAACGCCCAAAGGGCGAGTTTTCACTGCTGCCCAAATACCGCGATAAGCATGGCAAAAAACATCGCTTCATGATGCGAACGAAAAAACCCACGCGATACTGGGCCGGGATTCGAATCCCGGTGTTCTTCACCCCATCACATCCCCCCTTTCGCGCCGTTCTTCTTGCTGTGTCAGATTCTATAACTGGAAACGGATTTTTTTTCGATCCCCTTCCGTTGATTATTGTTGCGGCGGCTGTGATGCTTATTTCGGTATTGTTGTGGATACCACTGGTGAGAAACATTACTGGACCGATTGCTAGGATGACTGACGCGGCAGAGGAAATTGCCAAGGGAAGGTTTGATGTGCGCATCAATGAACCGAGGGCCGATGAAATCGGGCGCCTGGGAAGTTCTATCAACCACATGACGTCGCGCTTATGCGGTTTTGTGAAAGGCCAGAAACGGTTTTTAGGTGATGTGGCACATGAACTGGGCTCACCTATCGCCCGGATTCAGATCGGGCTCGGCATACTGGAACACCGCGTGGATGCAAATAGCCGAAAGCAGGTAGTCGATGTTATGGAAGATGTAACCCACATGGCGAACCTGGTCAACGAACTGCTTTCCTTTTCACGGGCCGAAATGAACACGGAAAAGGTTATGCTGAAGACAATTGAACTCCTTCCCGTATTGGAACAGGCGGTGCAACGGGAGAGCATGCTCACAACAGAGATCATCACGAAAATCGATCCCAAGATCCGGGTTATCGCAGACCCCGGGCTTTTGGTCCGGGCGCTGGCCAATATTATCAGAAATGCTGTAAAATACGCCGGTGACGCGGGACCGATTCAGGTTTCATCTAAAAGAAAAGGAGATAAAACGGAGATCGAGGTCAGAGACTCCGGTCCCGGCGTGCCCGATGACCTTGTGGAACAGCTTTTCGAACCTTTCTTTCGCCCCCAACTCTCTCGGGATCGCTGTTCCGGCGGTGTAGGCCTTGGACTGGCTATCGTGAAAACCTGCATTGAAACCTGCAAAGGTACTGTTTCTGCCCGAAACCTCAAACCCAAAGGATTTGCGGTAACAATCACCTTAACGTCCGATACTTAAAAATCAGAATATGGGTGTAAATTAAGGCCGTTGGTAAATGCTTATCCTTGCATATTGACAAACAGTGGCTCCAAAACCTTTTTTTAAATGTCAGGTTTCAGGATTAAGGGGAAAACAAGGTGACCAATAGCAATTATATGGACGTGG
>CAZKDT010000217.1:0-5447 GCA_964551515.1 uncultured Desulfobacteraceae bacterium
GTTTGCCCGAAGGGCGCTAAGTTCATACGTTGCCGTTTGGTATCCTTTACAAGAAAAACCGAAGTATTATTCACCGGTGGTTCCGGGCGGATGCGCAAGTATTCCTTAAACTCAGGAGGAGGATTCAATGCCGCCCGGTCATCCATAAGACGTCTTAAACCTTTTTCATAGATTCGGTAAGAAAGTCTTGCTCCGTTCGGAAGCGTCTTTGCAAGATGGGTAAAGATTTCAGCCTTGGGACCTGCATCGGCGGCCACCATCACAAGCATGAATTCCTCATTAAGCGGCAAAGAAAAATGGTTTCCCTGAACAATTTGAATGTGCTCGGTTAATTCAAGGGCTTCAATAAGATTTTGGGAAAGCTTCGCATATTCCGGCGCCTGTTCCATGCCGATCCCCTTGACTCCGTATTGTTTACAAAGGCAGATAAGTGACAGGGGCAACGGCCCGCTTCCCAGAAACACCACCCGGTCTCCGGGTTTCAGCTCTGCTCCCCGATATTCCATATCCGCCAGGCGGAGATAATTAGGATAATAGATAAAACCTTGAAGCGCAATCCACGGATTGGGAGCGGCGATAATCGACTGGGCATACTTGATTTCCATTCTAAGCCCGTTAAGTGTTTTCAGACGGGAAATGTGTTTTGTGATCGACCGGAATTTCCGGTCGTAAAACAATTCGTCCGCCAGATGATCATCAACATCCCTTGCGATAAGGCGCTGCAGTCTTTCAAAATGAAAACGGAAGATCTCTTCAGGACCGTTGAGAATTTCGTCATTCGTTAGGTTGCAGATAACGGCATAAATATTCAAAAACTCATTTTTGATTGACTCAAATTCGTTTCGCTTCATTCATCCAGCTCCGCAAAAACGGTTGTATTATTAACCCGTCCTGTGGGAAGAATTTGCTTAACAATTGAAAATCCTTGGATATCTTCGGGTTGAACCGGTTTATACAGAACGGCGCGCATCCCGGTATATGTCCGGAAAATAACGGGAATAAGCTCTTTACGTTCTTTCAGAATTTTGCGAAGCGTTTGAAAGATACGGGCCTTGGGCTCTGCCAGAGCGGCAACCAGCGCCAGATCCCAATCCGAATCCTGAAGCCCGGACTCATCCCCTTGAATGATCTCGATTTGTTTTTCCAGTCCAAGGCATTGGATCACCTTTTTCGACAAATTGACCGTTTTCGCAGAGTTGTCCAGGCCTATGGAGCGTATGCCATACAGGCGGCTCATGAGAATCAGAGTCATGGGCACAGAACCGCATCCGATAAATGCCAGCCTGCTTCCGGGCGCGGGATGCACTGCCTCGATCTGGTTTCTTACCAAGGCCTCATATCGTGGATAAAAGGGAAAAGATTTCAATGTATCCCAAGGCTCCTTGGATTTGCACAATTCCTCTGCCAGATGTTTCTCATGGATATTGAAAAATGCGGAATAATAGGAACGGATCACCGGAAGCTCACGCCGGATATCCGCTTCATCCAGAATCAGCCCGGCAAGATGTGCTCCGGTCTCCATGTGAGCCAGATCATCTATAAGTTGATACAGACGGTAAAGATCTGCGGGCTTAAGTGCTGCCAGCATCTTTGGGGTATATTTTTTAATCCGTTTGGCAAATCCCATGATGTGGGGTTTTATAATATCCAGGCTGGCCTGGCAATCCTTACAGCAGCCTAAAAAATCATGTTCTTTAAGTTCGTGCTCATGGGTAAAATTAATATCATGCATGGGTTAGCTTTCTAATTATTGGACACGGATTACACGGATATACACAGATTTAAAAGTTTTAAATTCAGTTTTAAGCATGCTTTTAAGAGAACTTTTAATTTTGGACACGAATTGCACGGATTACACGGATTTTTAAAAAAGAAAAATATTTTTAATCCGTGAAATCTGCGAAATCCGTGTCTGAAAACAATAAAAAATATTGACACGATATTATGAATTGACTATTTATCTTCTTACTTATCATCCGAAGGTGATAGTTAGTCAATCAAATTTGTTTCAACATACTGACAATATATAAAGACCATTGAGCTAACAGCCATTTCCAAGGTTGTCAGCGGTGGTTTTGCCATTAAAAAAAGCCACGAAGGCATTTTGCTCCGGAAATGGGGAAAAGACCTTCCTGGCTTTTTTATTTGGGAAGTTTATCATGGTTGCTCTTTTCGATTGATAAAGCGCTTAAAGAATGGCGACGGGTTCTCAAACCCGGGGGCACACTGGTGGTATCGGATGGGTTCTGGATGAACTATACCTGGAAAGTCATTCATCATCTGGCTTTCAGTTTACTCAAAGGCAAGTTTGGAAACGGAAGTATGCTTTCGATTCGTTTTTTTTGGAGTTATGCAGCTCTGCAAAAATCTCTCCCGTTTTACGAAGGCATATGCTTTGAAAAAGCCAGTATGTTTTTGAAAGAGGCCCGTTTTGAGGATATAATATCCTATGATATTTCATGTTTTGATACGAATCCTTACAGTTTAAAAAAACGAAGGAAAAAAGCGGCGCCGTCTTTTTTTATCGTACATGCAAAAGTATAAGGGAATGGAAAAGAACATTGCGGAAACGAATTTGTATTGTCGACGGGCAGGGCGGTGGTATTGGGGCTACCTTGATAAAATATTTGAAGGCGGCTTACGGCGAGTCAGTGGAGCTTATTGCTTTAGGAACAAACGCCATCGCCACGTCCCAGATGCTCAAAGCCGGTGCGAATAAGGGCGCATCCGGAGAAAACGCTATTTGCCGGGCTGTAGCGGAAGCCGATTGTATTGTCGGGCCGATCGCTATTACCTGGGCGAACTCTATGCTCGGCGAGGTCACGCCCCGAATAGCCGAAGCCGTGATCTCCAGCCCCGCGCTCAAGATCCTTCTGCCGCTTTCGCAGGAACGAGTTGAGATTGTTGGGCTGCAAAAGGAGCCCCTGCCGCACCTGGTGCAAGCCGTCGTTGAAAAAAACATCAAGACAGTTTTGAAAGATGGGTGAGGCTGATGTCTATATCAATAAAAAAGGATTGGATGAGGCAGCTCGGTGTTTTTCTCGGGTTCCAGAAATGGTTAAGCTGCGCCGGAACGAGCTGGCACAGGCCGTTACAAACCTGTGCAAAGCGCTGCAGTTTCACTCCCAAGACCCGGTGATTTTTAATGAGCTGGGTCTTGCATACCTGCAGCAAGGCAACTATCCGGAGGCGATCCACTCTTTTATGCAAGCATTGACAAAACACCCCCGGGATGCCGAATCCCATCATAATCTGGCCATAGCGTACTGCCGCTTGAAGGATCTGCAAAAAGGCAGGGGGTATTTTTTAGCGGCATTGCAAATTAATCCGGCCAATGCCGATACTCGGTACAACCTAGAGAAGATAGAAAAGTAAATCAGCGCCGGAAAAAGCGCTTCCGTGGGGCCTGGTTGAAGCCAGACAGGCTAAGCTAAGGGAGGGGATGAGGATAAATTAAGGAATTACGATATCATGGGCTTTTCCAAAGGGTTAAAAATTTGTCTTACGAAACGTTTTTCCCTGGAATTCACCCTTGGTTTATTCTAAAAGCTTCTGTGTGATATGCGTAACATATAGAAATGGTATAATAAAATATATTTTTGGCATATTTTTTATGCAACTATAGGGTAAAAGGAGGTATTATGTGTGAAGCAGATGCATATCTTATAAAAGATGGAATTAAGAGAGTAATAATGGAAAATGTTGATATTATGAGACCGGAAGGTGAGGACATATACCTTGAGAATATATTTGGAGAAAGACTTCAGATAAAAGCATGTATCAAGGAGATGAATCTGGTTGATCATCGTATCTTGCTGGCGGAAAATTAAGCGGTGCGTGCCAATACTATTATACAAATCTGTTTTTAAAGCGAAATTACAGGGAGGTGTTATGGATTTTATTGAAAAGGCAAGAAACAGATTGGAGCACTGGATCACGCATAATGATCATCACCAGGAGGCATATGAGATGTTCGCCGAGCAACTGGGGAAGGCGGGAAAAGTTCAGAGTTCGGAGCATATCCGGAAAATGGTGGAGTTGACGGCACAAAGTGGCGAATGTTTACGTAAGGCGATAAAGGCTCTCGAGTAAGACGCTGTATATTATTAAACTAGGGGCTTCGGCCCAATTGGCCTCCGGCCTGGAGGGCCTACGCCCCGGAGAGAATAATGGAATCATGGAGTAATGGAATGATGGGTTTTAAGGAGTTTTTTACAATTAAAATGGTTTATTTCCGCTCTTATCACAATATTCCAGCATTCCAGCATTCCAATATTCCATTCTGATGGCATAAACAGGTTGCTATTAAAAAGCCGTTATTTCAATAAGTTGTAGAATTTCCGAGACGTTCAATTAGGAGGTTATCCATGTGTGAAGCCCATGCGTTCATCTTAAAAGATGGAAAAGAAAAAATGTTTCTGGAAAATGTTGATCTCATAAAATTTGAGGAGGATGAGATCAATTTGGTCAGTATCTTCGGTGAACAAAAGACTCTCAAGGCAAGGCTCAAACTCTATGATAACACCAATCAAAAGATCGTGTTTGAACCGTTTTAGGCCGGGAAGAGATGATCATTTTCGACGAGCGTAGTTCCAAACCCGTCTCTGATGGAGAGCAGTGCCCGGAACTTAATACTGCGGCAATCGACTGCCGGAATTTTGATAACAGATACCGGATCGTATTGTCAAGATGGCATTTAGTTCCAAATCGGCTGAAAATAGAGAATGTTTGGCATAGGAAGCCTAATAACAAAGTGAAGGATAACCCCCTGAAGATCAGAGAGATATTGTGATTGTAAGAACACTTTGGATGGAGAGCTCGTCGCATGAGGATGATACGATTGATCTTATCCCCAGGCGGTACGAGCCCTTCTATAAGAAGAGGGCAGCCCAATGCTTACCTCTTGCCAAATTTATTGGATTCTTAGCTCAAAAACACCTCATATACACCCCACAGAAACAGAAAAGCCGCAATCTGTTGAGATTACAGCTAATTCTTTTTAATGGTGCCGAAGGCCGGACTTGAACCGGCACGGGAGTTACCCACTACCCCCTCAAGATAGCGTGTCTACCAAATTCCACCACTTCGGCACGTCATAGGAAAATAAAGCTATTAAAAGCTTAGAGACCTTTGCAAAACGCCCTTTTTTACCCAATCCCGGCGTCAGACTCAAATTTTAATCCTCAAAATACTCAATGTATTCCTGTGGTTAAAATATTCGCCATCCTTGGCCTTGAACAAAAATGAACATTTTTCAAAGGTCTCATTTATTGTGCCTGAGCAGGTTTTGCAGGCTGTGAGTTTTCCGGCTCTGAATGAGAACTTTTTTCAGGCTCCGCTGGTGCAGCCTTCTGCTCTATGGGTGCTTTTTTCTCCGTCATAATTGAATTTTTAATACCATGACCGGACAGATAAGCTAATCCCAGAGAAGTTATCATAAAGACGAT
>CAZKDT010000218.1:0-5431 GCA_964551515.1 uncultured Desulfobacteraceae bacterium
CGTACAAGCTGGAAGGCCTGGATTTGTCTTAAGGCTTCACTGACATTTCTTCCCACCGGAGGAGTAAGCACTTCGTACCCTTGGACGATACCTTCCGGATCAATGATAAATAATCGGTGCAGTATCAATGAAAATAATTTGGGTCTGGTCAAGTTCATCAGTAAAAATCTTATCTTTGACATTTTATCACCGATAGCTCCATAATTGATTGAGATGTTGCATAGAAACCTGATAAATAATTTTTGATTTTGTGTAAACAATCGCTACACTTGTTATATAAAAAGCTACAGTCATATAACATATTGTAATTAAATATTAATATACACCCATTCTCATTTTACCGCCTCAATGTGTAGCCGAATTAATCACATCCGTTTCTTCCTGTAATCCCTCTTTTTTTAATTGCTCCAATAAGTATTAACAAAAATATAATGATTTCAACAGGAAGAGATCAAAGAAATCTGTCTGATCATATGTGGCATTTTTATTGCAGATATAAAATCCAAATTCAGCATGGATCATGAATTAACGTGAGAGGAGGCGCTAAAATGAAAACAATAGGAGCCAAAAATCAAAAAGGGAAAAAGAAGCGGGTGATGGGATTCCAGGTGGTTGAAGATGAATGTATTTGGATGAAGGCCGGAATTGTCAATTTCCGATTATGTGACAATGCCTATGATTGTTATCATTGTCCCTTTGACAGGGGAATGCGGCGTACAATGGAATCCGGGCGTCAGACCGACACGGAACGGAAAGAACCTGCATGGGTTGAGCATCTAAAAACACGGTATCAGGGATCGGAGCGACCCTGCCGGCATTACTTAACCGGACGTATCGATGCCCCGAAGATCTGCCCCATGAACTACGAATGTTTTCACTGTACGTTTGACCAGATACTGGATGAACTCGATTTTGAGCAACTCCACAATCCCCCCAGCTATAATTTAGCGTCAGGGTATCGAATGGCTGACGGCTATTATTATCATATGGGCCACAATTGGGCTCGTTTCGATCATGGGGGACGACTCAGGGTGGGATTTGATGATTTTTTGGTGAAGTTATTCGGTGGTTTACAATTTCTCGCCCTTCCGCCTCTGGGAACTACTTTGACAAAAGATCAGGTGGGATTGACCTTCGGTCGAGACAATCATAAAGCTGCAGCCCTGTCCCCGGTAACGGGTACGGTTCTGGCGGTGAACCACAAGGTTCGGGAACATCCCGAAATCACCCATGAGGATCCTTACCATGAAGGGTGGCTATACATATTGGAACCTGATATGCCGAAAAAAAATTTAAAGGGATTATATTACGGCAATGAGGGTATTCAGTGGATGGAACAAGAGAGCCAGAAACTGTTGAATCTCATGGGACCGGAATATGAACAACTGGCAGCCACCGGTGGTCAGCCCATTGGCGATGTGTTCGGTAATTTTCCCGAACTCGGATGGGAGGTACTGACGAAAACGTTTCTGAGAACTGAGAAGATTTAAAGAAAATTTATCATATTTATTCAGCAATTTTTTATGCATTATTCGGACTGGCCAAGAAGATGATCTTTAAAAAAAGTTGAACAGTACCTGCAAAGATACGTGGGAGTCTCATCCAACTCTTGGATACCTCCTGAGAAATGCATGAGGCACTTTTTTTCCCGGCAATGTAGAAGATTGAAAAGATGGCCTAATTCATGAAGCGCAACTTTCGCCGACCTTTCAAAAATCAGTGACGATGGGGAGGGAGAGCCATCCGGATTTTTGCCCATTCTGAACAGCGAAACCAGTGCGAATTTCCCTCCCTGTTTTGCTTCGCCGAAAACGTGAGTAAAAATGGGAACAAAGAGATCCATATTAAGAACACCGATGACCTTCTCATAGTCTTTAAACCTCATGGACTCAAATGCTTTGAGAATAATGCCCGCATTGTACTGAAACCGTCTTTCATCAAAAGCATATTCAGGATGTTCCAGCGGTGGCAGGATCTGTACGGAAAGATTAAAATAGCCGGAAATATGTGCCGCGATAACCTTTGAGGCAATTTCGGAAACGTCCCCAAGAGGAACCACGCCGACCGGTTTTTTTTGTGAACTCATGAAAAATTGGGTTAAACCCTCCTTTCCAAATTAAACCGTTTAATCTTTTTATGCAGGGTCACCCGGTTGATTTCCAGGGCTTTGGATGCCTGAGTGACATTCCAGTTGTATTCTTCAAGGATCTGTTGAATATGCTGCTTTTCAACTTCTTGCAGGGACAGGGGCCTCGATAGGGGTGCGGGAGAAGACCGAAGGAAAGCAAAATCCTTAATCCCAAGTGTCCGGGATTGAGAAAGTACCACAGCTCTTTCAACGGCATTCTCCAGTTCCCTGACATTTCCCGGCCAGTTGTAGCGTTTTAACAGTTCCATTGCATCACGGGTGACGCGATCGACCTGTTTTGTGGTTTCATGGCCGTACTTTTTAAGAAAATGGTGAATTAATAAAGGAATGTCCTCTTTTCTTTTCTTTAGCGGGGGAATGTCAATCATGATGACATTAATGCGGTAAAAAAAATCCTCTCTGAAAGAGCCGTCGGTAATTCCTTTCCCCAAATCTTGGCTGGTGGCCGAAATGAGTCGAAAATCTACATCAACCGGCTTCCTGCTCCCGATACTGGTTATCTTCTTTTCTTCCAGAACGCGCAGCAGATCGATCTGCATTTTGGGGCTGATTTCTCCAATTTCGTCAAGGAACAGGGTCCCCCCTGAAACCACTTCCAGAAACCCCTTACGGGCATGGGTTGCTCCGGTGAACACCCCTTTCTGATGTCCAAAAAGCTCACTTTCCAGCAGGGTATCCGATAGCGCACCACAGTTGATCGCAATAAAGGGAAGATGAGCTCGACGGCTTTTTGCATGTATGGCTTTTGCAACCAACTCCTTGCCGGTACCGGTTTCCCCGACCAACAATATAGAAGAGTCGCTCTGAGCAACCTCCGGAATCAGGGTGAAAATATGCTCCATGGCAGGAGACTGTCCGATAATGTTATCAAACCGGGTAATTTTCTCCAAACGTCCTTTCAGATAGTCGTGTTCGAATAAAAGTCTCTTTTGATGGGATATCCTCTCCATGACAAGGGAAAGTTGATCCGGCTTGAAGGGTTTAAGCAGGTAGTCGCTGGCCCCGATTCGCATGGCTTTTACCGCCGATTCAATGGATCCATATGCTGTGATAATGACAACCATGGAATCAGGATATTCTGTTTTTACCTTTTCCAGCAGTTCTATGCCATCCATTCCGGGCATCTTTATATCCACAAACAAGAGCTGAAAAGGGCGCTTTTCCAATTTATCCAACGCCTCGAAGCCCGATGACGCAGTTTCCACCGCATGGCCATATTTTTTAAACCAATGGAAAAGGGATTCCCGGACGATTTCTTCATCATCCACAACCATGATGCTCATCTTTTCATCCATAGGTTTCTTCCATCATATGATTCAAGAGGTTAATGGGTGGGAAAATTTAAAATAAATGAGGTTCCCTCTCCTACCTTGGTTTTTACTTTAATGTTACCTCCATGATTTTTTGTGACACCATAGACAATAGACAATCCAAGGCCGGTGGCTTCTCCTGTTTCCTTTGTTGTGAAAAATGGATCATAAATGT
This sequence comes from uncultured Desulfobacteraceae bacterium, assembly GCA_964551515.1. Taxonomy (GTDB): domain Bacteria; phylum Desulfobacterota; class Desulfobacteria; order Desulfobacterales; family UBA11574; genus S5133MH16. The sequence goes on from CAZKDT010000218.1 coordinate 3,635, forward strand.
GATCAAGTGTTTCCTCAGGGATTCCGTATCCGGTGTCGCGGATTTCTATACAAGCATTTTTTTTGTCACTGTCAAGTTTGGAAAGCACATGTAGTTCCCCCCCCTCTGGCATGGCCGAGATGGCGTTAAAAATCAGGTTCAGAAAGCATTGCTGCAATTGGTTGGCATCTCCTTTTGCCCGCAAAGGTTTTGGAGATAGATTGGGTATCAGTTGAATATTTTGTAGTTTCATTTTATGTTGCGTTAATGTTAAAACCGCCTCAATAATTTCGTTAAAATTTATATCCTTATATTCCAGGTTCTTATATTCCAGGCTATATTCGTGGGAAAACGAGAGAAGGCCGGAAACGATTTCGCCACATCGTTCCAATTCTTTGGACATGAAAGCAAGATGTTTTTTGAACTGTTCCAGGTCGTTAGAACTGGGATCGCCTTCAGCAAGGATTTCCTGCATTAAATGGCTGAACGTTAATAATCCCTGAATAGGATTATTAATTTCGTGGGCGCAACTGGCCGCCAGTTTTCCCAGAGAGATCATTCGATCTTCCTGAATCAGTTTTTGAAGATCAGACTTTAATTCCTTGACCCGCTTATCCCATCGATGTGAGAATTCCTTTGTAATATCCCTGAATATTTCGATAATCTTAAAGATTTCACCACTTTCGTTTCTTAAAGGATAAGTGACGATATTGTAGAAGGAGGGTCGATCTCCAGAACCGGGATACTCGTGCAGCACGTAAGAAGATATGCCTGTTCTTAAAGTTTCCACCATGGGGCATTTCATCTCGGGTCTGCAGCTCGAACAGGGAGCACTAAATCCATAAGAAATTTTATAACAATAAGCTCCAACAACCTCTTCTTTGGACTTGTTGACCATCTTTAAATAAGCTTCATTTGTTTCAGCAATTGTAAAATCTGTATTTAAAATCATTATTGCAGCCGTGCTCTGCTGGATAAGAAAGTCTGAAAACATTTTTTCAACGATCAATTGATGCTCTGTTACTTGCAGTCGCTGGTCAATCTTGAAAAAATTTCTTAACAACCTTCCGATGTTGTGTTCCAGAACTCCGACACCTTTGGGTCTGAGTCTTATGATCTCCAGCAGGACCTCTTGACTGCCTGTCAGCTCAAGGATGCTGTCCAGATGTTTGATCTTAAAAAGATCCTCAAAGTTATTTGTGGTATATATTCCCAGCTTTTTGGCCAGAACAAATCCTTCTGCCTCCGGGCTGATGTCGCAGACACCCACGATGTTAATGTCCAGAAAAGGAAATCGTTCATCATAGAGAAGTTCTATGAAGTATTTACAGGCTCTGCCTCCGCCCACGATCGCCAGATTAACGGTATGGGCAATGACATTGGTCAAAAAAGGTAATTTTCCCGAACGATATTTTCTTTCTTTAATTTTTGTTTTCATAATCTAATTCCACTAAATATATACCCCTCAATGTCTATCCGGTCAAGGCAAAATCAAGTTTCCCATTATTTTAACGTTATAGAATGTTGCGAATTCTGTTTATCTTTTGCCTAAAATCCGTAGCAAGTAACTCTGACAAAATTTTTAACCTTCTCATAACTATCCGAAAAGATCACTTTTTGACGTGGTAAAAATGTGAATACTCGGTTGACTTCCGATGGGGGGTGTGATTGATTATTAAGGAGTTCGGCACAAGCCCATGGGATTTTTACCTGAATATTGCATGAAAATTAATGAGATTTTTTAAACGGCTTAATTGGAGCGGGTTTAGACAAAATCACAGAATCATAGTTTTTACCCAAATGTTAAACCCGCCTGCC
>CAZKDT010000219.1:0-5402 GCA_964551515.1 uncultured Desulfobacteraceae bacterium
AAAATCACATTATTTCAATAAAGGGAAAAAACGAATGAAAAGAACGCTTTTTATTTTGTCATCATTAACCGTCTTTGCCATTGCTTTTTGCATCGGCTGCCAATCAGATCAACCTGCAAAGGCTGCTGAAACCAAAAAAGTCGAAGAAACTGCTGCTGTAAAGCTTGAAAAAAAGCCAGAAGTTGCACATCCCGCAAAACCTTCAGACAAAGTCGCTGCAACAGTTAACGGTGTTGAAATTATGGAAGGTGATATTGAAGAAAGAATAGCACCTCAGCTGAAGAAAGTGGCAGCTCAAAAGCATAAGATGCCGCCTCAGTACCTCGAAAAATACAAGCAGCAAATGAGAAAACAGGGCCTCGAAAGTCTGATTATCGAAGAACTCCTCAATGAAAAAGTCAAAGAGCTTAATATTATAATTACTGATCAGGATGTCGAGGATCAGATTGCAGAATTGATAAAAGCTCGAAATCTCACACGAGAAAATTTCAAAGCTCTTATAGCCGCAAGGGGGATGTCAATTGATCAATTAAAGGAAAATATTAAAAAGTCGCTTCCATATAATAAACTTTTTGAGCCTCAGTTTGAAGGAAAAATTGACGTAACTGAAACAGAGGCAAATGATTATTACAATAAGAACTCAGCCCAGTTCCAGGTTCCAGAACAGGTAAGAGCAAGTCATATCCTCATAAAACCCGATACATCTGAACCTAACACTTCCCTCAATGATGCCAAAGCTGCTGCAAAAGCAAAAGCCGAAAAGCTGCTCGAAAAGGCCAAACAACCCGGGGCAGATTTCGCTAAGCTTGCAAAAGACAATTCATCGTGCCCTTCTTCTGCAAAAGGTGGAGACCTTAATTTCTTCAAACGAGGCCAGATGGTACCTGAGTTTGACAAAGTGGCATTCGAACTCAAACCCGGACAGATAAGCGATGTTGTTGAGACTCGGTTCGGCTATCACATTATAAAGGTCACTGATAAAAAAGAGGCCTCAACAAAATCTTTTGAAGAGGTGAAGAAAGATCTGATCTTGATGCTCAAAAATAAGAAAAAGCAAGCTGCTGTGAGAGAATACATCGAGTCCTTAAAAGCCAAAGCAGACATTGTTTACACCGAACCAGTTAAGCAGTCTCAGCCTGAAACCACCAAGATACAACCCAAGTCTACAGAAGAAAAATCAGAAAAAGTAACTACCGAGACCAAACCCGAAACTGAAAAGGTGGATTAAAAAGCACAAAATTTACAACTAAGGGCCTATCTTCCGGGAACAAGAGAAGATTTACATGAAACGTATTTGATTTTTGAGAATTGAGGCTTGAGAAAGGCCTGTGCGGTACTCTCCAGGGCAAGGGCTGCATCATTTTTTTCGTAAAAAGAGCCGGGTTCATATGTCCATCCGTTTGCCAGACGTTTTTCTTCTTTTTTAAGAGCAGCGTAAACGTATATTCCTGCCAGCGGAGCTATAATCCTTGTCTTCCAGCCGAAGGTTTCATAAATTTCCTGGAGCAGAGAATTCATTTTTGCTGCCATACGTTTATTTGTCCGGAATCGTCTCTTCATTGCCCAGACAGCAGCGGCATAAGTTGTTCGAAGCGGCTTGACTTCCCATGCAAAACGGTCTCGAATACGCTTGTCCGGGTGGTTTTTGTATCTTCCCCAGCCCTTTAATAAGGTTTTAATCAATCGGGCAAGACTGGGACCGTTGACCTCAAAATCACGCTGGAAAGCGTCGATAATAAATTGTTCTTCCTGGCCGTTTGGAATATGTTGATGCCGGTAATTAAAGCGATACTGCCCATGGGTGTCCGCTATCGACAATTCCGATTCGGCCAAAAGGGTTCCGCGTCTTTGATGCTCTTCATACAGCGGTGTTCCGGGAATCGGAGTGTACAGCATAAACTGGTGAAAATCTGTATTATGACTCACGGCATAATCTATGATGCGATACATGTTGTCGGGGGTGTGGTTTTCCAGTCCGATAATCGATGACCCCAGAACGCGAATTCCATGGGATTGAAGGCATCGAACCAGAGGCAATGTCTCTACATTGTTGAGCTTGGAATATTGGCTTTGTTCACCTTCCAGTCCCATCCACACCCAAGATATTCCCAGACCCACCAGTTGTTTAATGGTATAAGATTTTAATACCCTGGCCGAGCTAAAAACATATAATGCCCAACTTTTATTATTTTTTTGCATCAACTCAAGAAGTCTCAACGCCCTTTTACGATGCAGGAGAAAATTTTCATCCATGGTAAAAAAAGATCGAACTTTGAGTTTTTCTTCCAGTTGACACATGACGGAAAAGAGCTCATCTCCGGTTTGGTAAAAGTTGACAAATTTGCCCTTGCCGCCGAATAATGCAGAAGTCGAACAAAAATTACAGCCCACGGGGCAACCCACGGAAGGGATTAAGACAGCGGCGGTATCGCCGGGCCGATCCCGAAGCGTAATTCCCAGGATTCTGGTGCCGAATCCCGAATAGACCAGCGGATGCTTTATGGCGGCTGTTTTATTTTGTCCCAGGAAGGTTCGAAACCATTGAATACCCTCTCCCTTGACGATATGATCCGCGTCAATGATTTCGTGGATGTTGCCTTTATTTGCCACATGTCCTCCAACGACAATCGTTGCTTTTGGCAGGTATTCCCTGACCAGTTCACACATTTTTTTCAGTTTTCCGATATTGGGTATAATTGAGCTGATGCCGACGATATCGTAGGAATGATGTTCGATTTCGTGAACAAAACGGTTCAGGGATGGAAAATCGAGAAGGGTACACGGGGCTTGGATATTGCTCTGAATTAACATCAATCCGAAGCTGCGATGAAACATTCGAAGGGAAAAACCGCCCTGAACTCTTGTGACCTGGTTCTGATAAAGTTCCATGGGATTGATTCCCCGGCTTCCATACTTGTCGTTTTGGGCATATGGTCCAAAGACGCTGGATAGTAAAACTTTGGCACGGGACCCGAGTGGATGGGTCAATGTTGAAGTATTCATAATCTGTTTCCTGAAATTTTGAGGTATATGACCAAGAACGGTCATTTTCTAAAGATCTCATACAAAATTTAATATAATATGGATTATTGAAAAATTACAGAAGTCTTTTTTGATTTTACAAAAGTTTTACAAAGCGTAGATAAATTTGCTATATAAGTTTTTTAATAAATAACCAGGGAAAAAGGGGTGTAAATCAAGCTCAAGCAATCCAAATTTCAGGTGTCAGTGTTCAGGTGTCAGCTCTTACGCTTGTCCTCCTTACACCTGACACCCGACACCTGAAACCAGACCTTCGAATTCCGATGGAAAGTAATAAATGACCGCTGTTAACCAACATCAGTGAATTACACACTGGGAAAGGGTTATTTTTTAAAGGTATCTATGATGTTGAGATAATTATATCTCGATTTCCCTAAATATTTTTCATTAAAAAACGATTAGTGACACAATGGAACGGGCAATAACTCGAACAAAATGGTTTTTTCACCCTATCTTTATTTTCATTTTTTCCATCGTGGCTTTAGCCACTTCCCTTGTATTGTACATTTATTGGTATATTGAAGTCAGTACAGGGCTAAAGGAGGTTGCGCGGAAATTCAACCTGGACCACGGTCAGTTATTAGAATCTGAAACTTGGATGGTTATTCTGATTCTTTCAATTCTTGTTGGAATCATTCTGGCAGGGATTTTTATTATTTTTGTGTACAATCAAAAAATAATACAGCTCTACCGATTGCAATACAACTTTATAAATAATTTTACACATGAGCTTAAAACTCCGGTTACGTCGTTAAAACTCTATCTGGAAACATTTATAAAACACGAGTTGTCACGTGATGATCAGCTGATATATCTTAATTACATGGTTCAGGATGTAGGGCGGCTTTCGGAAAATATCAACCGAATTCTAAATCTCGCCAAAATTGAGAGTAAGATTTACAATGAAGAATTCATTGTAGCGGATCTTGTGGCCGTGGTTGAAAAATTTATTAAAGATAATGATCACCTTTTTCGCGACTGCAACATAAATATCCATCGTTCTTCAGGACGCTCCTTTCCATATCGTATTAATTTGTCTTTATTTGAAATGCTTTTGATGAATCTTATGACCAATGCGGTTAAGTATAATGAATCGGAAAAACCAAGAATAGATATTACCTTTAAGTTATATCATCGCAGATTGCATATACGATTTGAAGACAACGGGATCGGGATTGAAAAAACGGAAATCAAAAAAATTTTTAAAAAATTTTACCAGTCTGGCCGGGCGGATAATATGACAGCCAGGGGGAGCGGACTCGGATTACATCTGGCACAGAATATTGCACGGATTCATAAAGGAAGAGTCGTTGCTCAAAGCAAAGGACGCGGAAAAGGATCAGTGTTTACCGTGATGTTTCCGTTTAAATCTTGGTGAATTCGTAAAAAGTCCGATTTAGACGGTTTCGTAAAAAGTTCAAATTATGATAAAAGAAGGGGTTGTGAAAAAGACTGAAAAAAAACGCATTTTGGTCATAGAAGATGAGAATCATATCGCCGAAGGTCTGAAACTGAACCTGGTTTTTCAAGGGTATGATGTAATGATTGCTCCGGACGGGGTTTCAGGCCTTAAGCAATGGAAGAAATGGCAACCTACCCTGATCATACTCGATATAATGCTTCCCGGTATTGATGGATTTTCGGTACTTCAAAGCATACGTCTTGAAGATAAACAGGTTCCGATTTTGATATTGTCTGCCAAAAGCGCTTCAGATGATAAGGTTAAAGGGCTTTCATACGGTGTGGACGATTATCTTGCAAAGCCGTTCGACCTTGAGGAGCTTTTGCTGAGGGTAGAGCGTCTTTTGACCCACGCATCTTGGTATCGCAAGAATGGCGACCCGAAGGAAATCGATCCTTTTTCATTGACAAAGACCTACAAGTTTGGCAGGAACCGGATCGATTTTGAATTGTCTATCGCCTATTGCAAACGCGGAAAAATATGCCTCACTGAACAGGAGGTCAAGCTTTTGAAGCTGTTTATCGCCAATAAAGGGAAACCCATTTCAAGGAGCAAACTCTTGGGGATTGGTTGGGGATATACAGGGAACATGACCACACGGACGGTGGACAATTTTATAGTTAGGCTTCGAAAGTATTTTGAGGATGATCCCAAAAAACCGGTTTATTTTAAAAGTCTTCGGTCAGTGGGATATATTTTTGATCATGATGATTAGAATTAGTTGGTGCTCATCCATAACTAATTCTATTTGTACAATTTATAAAGAATCTGTTGTAAAGAATCCTGGCCCAAAGGACTAGGCTTTTCAGGATAAAGTCAGCGACCTCCGGCAAAGCCGGAGGCTTGATTTGTGAACCGCTCAAAGCGGTCATAAAACCATGGGCCACCTAAAGGTGGC
>CAZKDT010000220.1:0-5384 GCA_964551515.1 uncultured Desulfobacteraceae bacterium
CAATATTGATGGGTGCTGATGGGAATTTCTCCTTTTTTCACGCAAATCTTAAGAAAAAGGAAAATTATGCAGGCGCCAGGGAAATGTCAAAATTTGTTGAGTACATGTGGGGCTGGCAGGTAACCGTGCCCTATTCAATAGACAAAACCAAATGGGAACAAACCTATGAAGTCTATGTTGAAGATAAATATGGTATGAATCTAAAGGACTTTTTCAACAGGGAAAATCCCTGGGCGTACCAGTCCATAACAGCCCGCATGCTTGAGGCTGTCCGTAAAAACTACTGGCGAGCTGATGATAAGGTAAGAAAGAAGCTTGCAGTGGAATATGCGATAAATGTTGTAGAAAAAGAGGTAGCCTGCTGTGACCATACCTGCAATAATCCTTTCCTTAACCAGATGGTAGTAAATATCATCTCTTTGCCGGGCATTATGTCGCCTGAAATGGTGGAAAAATTCAAACTGGCCATTGAGCAGGCTATGGGTAAAGCGCTGGCTCAGCAGGTTGCAAACAGAAAAAAATTGCAAAAAAGATTAAACGAAGGATTTAGAAAAAATCCGCTGGAACCTGTTGGTAAAATCTCTAAAACGGGTTTGAAGCAAGACGCAGATCCAAGGCCGGGAGATAAAACAAAAGCTGTTGAAGGTTATAAAATGGAAGAACTAAAATCAAAAGATGAAACCACAGAGTTATCCTCTTCCGGTGTCGAGTGGTTTGCATCCCTTTTTATCATCGTTATCATCGGATTATTTGCTTTCGGAGCCGGAAGAAAAAGGAAGTTTAAAAAATGAAAACACCTATTGTTATTGCTGCCTTCGGTACAACCACAAGAGCACTTGAAACATATTCTTTAATTAACCAAAGATTAATTGAGCGTTTTCCTGATAACGAAATCCTCTGGTCTTATTCATCAAGAATGGTAAAAGACCGGATAAAAAAAAGACGAAATATTGATTTAAAACACCCGCACCAGGTTCTTTTTGAGTTGAAAGAAAAAGGATATTCATGGGCTGTGGTTCAGTCTCTTCACCTTTTAAACGGTCATGAATTCCACAGGCTCGTTTATGAGTCGCAGAATTGCGGTATCAGAACATCAATTGGCCTTCCGCTTTTAAGCAGTCCTGAAGATTTTAATAAAGTAATTACAGCCCTGCAAGATTCTTTTCCCACACATGAGGATGAGGCCCTTGTAATGGTTGGACATGGTACTGATCACCCCTGCTGGTCAGTTTATGTTGCACTGAATCAGATGTTGCGTGAAAAACTTGGATCAAAAATATTTACAGGCGTTGTTGAAGGATACCCTGCAAAAGAAAAGATTGTTGAGGAGGCAAAAAAAGCCGGGTACAAAAAAGTGCGCATTATCCCCTTCATGCTGGTTGCCGGTGTCCATTTTCATCAAGATCTTGCCGGGAATGAAGATTCCTGGAAAAGCGCTTTTGAAAAAGAAAAGATTTTCGTGACATTGGAGAAAAAGGGCCTTGGGGTTTATCCTGGTATTATCGATATATTCTCACAGCATATTCAGGAAGCCCTCGATGTGATTCCTTAAGTAATAAAAAATGACCCGTTATTTTTCATTCTTTTCTGTTGTTATCTGCTGTGTTATTTGCCTTCTCGTATCGACACCGCTCCGGGCTCAACATGAATCTGTTCCTGTTGAAGGTCAGGTTCAAACCCTGGGGGCTATTACAGTTACCGCCAAAAAAATTTTTGAATATGTAAAAAACCATCCTCAAAATGTAGTCATTATGAACCAAAAGGAAATTAAGGAACGAAATTTTCTTGAACCGGGAGAGGCCCTTGATTCCATGCCGGGAGTAGAAGTAAGAGAACGTAGCGGCGGTATGGGAACAAAGATTTCCATACGGGGAGGCGGCGGCTCCGGTCCGGCATTGATCCTGGTAGATGGCAGGCCAATGAATTCCAGCCAGTATGGCGGGGTTGATTTGAGCAATATTCCCATTGAGACTGTCAAAAAAATCGTTGTTTTTAAACCCCCTGTGCCTGTCTGGCTCGGACCCGGAAGTTCGGCGGGCGCTGTTAATATTCTGACTTCAGGTTACTCTGAACGCACATCAGAGAAAAAAAAAGAATAATGGACGGTTGAAGATGAATGGAGGATCTTACGGCACGGCAAACATCAGCGCCACGTATATCATTCCTCAAGATCGGGGACAAACCAAGTTCGCATCCGGAGGCGGTCATGAGGATGGAAAACGGACAAATAGTGACAGGGACAGCGGTAACTTCAGTTTTGGTTGGAGCAAGAAAAGCCGATCCGAAATTCAATATGATCTTAACGGCCGATATTACCATACAGAGTACGGGTGTCCCGGCCCTACGGATAATCCGACGCCTGATGCCAGGCAACGTTACCAGAAAGGATCGCTCGATTTCCTCGTGGAAGGATTTTCAGGTGATACGTCAGAGTTCTCTTTAAAATCCTATCTGAACATGGAGGACCTCACGGACAGGTCCCAGTCAGGGAATAAATCGAGCTTAGAAGTTTATAAAATCGGTATGAACGGCGAAAACATCTGGTCCGGCGACGAGGGTTGGGCATTGCGTTTGGGCGGTTTGCTCGAAAAAAACCGGATTAACCATGATATCTCCGGTGATCATCAGAGAAATAAATTCTCCCTTCATGTACAGCATGACCAGGAAATTGGGAATGTTACGATAAGCATGGGGCTCCGAGGAGACCATACCAACGATTTTGGCTGGTTTCCCGCTCTAAGCACCGGACTGAGCTATGCCATAGGTCCGGAAACCTTAATCAAAGGCAATGCGGGTTTCTCTGTCAATGTCCCATCCTTTAATCAATTGTATCAGCCGAGCCATGGTTCCATTGACCAGGTCAGGGGAAATCCGGAGTTAACTGAAGAAAACATATATTCCTTTGATCTGGGCCTGGAACACAAATTCACACCGGATATCACGGTCAATACCGCTTTATTTAGAACAGATACCAAAGATCTTATTATTTACCAGAGGAGCGCTGATCTGATCTATCGGCCGGTCAACATCTCACGCGCGTATAAACAGGGGTTAGAATTTTTATTGAAATTAAATTGGACCAGTTATATGTCTCTGGATCTCAATTACATTTATCAGCACACGAAAAACAAGGAGACCGGTAATGAACTTGCATATTCTCCGGAACATAGCGCTAAACTCACCGGAAAATGGGAGCTTCCGGCCAAAACAAGGATTGAGACAATAGTTAAGTATGTAAGCAACCAGTACAGCAGTCCGGATACTGCCCGGAAAGAAAAGATCGATGCCCATTGTGTGGTTAATGTGAAGATTATTCAACCCATGATAATCGAATCTTTTCCCATAGAAATCTTTGTTCACGTTCATAACCTGTTTGACACCAATTTTGAGTCCCATGCCGGTTATCCTGACGATGGATTCAAGTTCCTGTCCGGCATGAGTATAAATTTTTAAATAGAATACGATTATTTGTTAATTTTTGATATATTTTGAGTAAAAAAAGGAGAAATAATGATAGACATATTTATCAGTGGCGGGCCGGTCATGTATCCGCTTCTGGCCTGTTCCATAATAGTATTGACCGTGATTATTGAACGGACTTTTTTCTGGATCGGCATGGATATGCGCCGGGACAAACCGCTTGTTGATGAGGTTCTTGAACTGTGTCGCGCAGGAGACTGGGAGTCTGTGAGAATAAAGACCAGAGATTCAAAAGACTATATTATTAAAATTCTAATCACCGGAATTCTTCATCGAGACTTTTCTATGGTTAAAGCCATGGAATCGGCTGCTGCCGAACAGATCAAACGAATGCGAAAATTTATGGGTATTATAGACACCATGATTACCGTAACGCCACTTCTGGGTATTTTTGGAACGGTCATCGGGATCATTCTTTCCTTTGAAGCGCTGGGCTCGGCGGGCATCGAACATCCACAGGTGGTTACTGCGGGAATCGCACAGGCTCTGATCACCACGGCAGCCGGGCTGGGGATTGCGATACTTTCGGTCTTTCCCTACAATTATTTTAATTCACGGGTTGAAAAGTCTGCGCTTGCCATCGAAAAATATGCAACAAGTCTCGAGATCGTCTATGAAAAACTGGTTAGCCATAACGGGAATCAAAAAGGGATCAAAAATGAAAGTTGATTTTCAAACCAGCAAAAAAGTCCGCATTGAAATGCTTCCTCTGATCGACATCGTGTTTTTGCTCCTGGTATTTTTCATCTATGCAATGCTTTCCATGGCGGTGCATCGCGGGTTGCCGATTTTGCTTCCCACATCCTCATCCGCCAACATAGATAAATCATTGGCGCTTTCCGTGACGGCAAAATCGGACGGAACCCTATATGTTGACAAAGAACAGGTTGCCTTTAACGATTTGTCAGCGGTTTTGAAACGAAAAACCGGGGCCGGCAGCGATCCCGGCGTATTGCTCTTTGCCGAGCGCAGCCTTTCATACCAGAGTCTTTTCCGGGTGCTGGACCAAATCAGAATGGCGGATATCCATCGAATTTCTCTTCAGGCCAATGTCGAGCAGTGAAACGAATAACAATAGCAGCCATACTCGCTTTGGGTATACACGGATTTTTCCTGGGATTGAAATTCAATCCGCTCAAGAGAATATCTATTGAAAGGCCGAAACTTAGAGTTATGAACATGAGTTTGGCCCACAGGCAACCCAGGATGACCTCATCCAAAGCTGCTGTTAAAAAGCCGAAAACCAAAACAAAAAAACATCCTGTTGCCAAAATAATAATAAAAAAGCCAAAGCATTTTCCTGAGCCCAAACCCAAAAAAGTCATTAAAAATGTTATCCAAAAAGCGCAAAAGGAGCAATCAAAAGCCATTTCTGAAAAAACCGTTAATATGCCCAAAACTTCGGATATATCTGAACAGACTGAAATAATAGCGGTTTCTAAAGAGACTGACACAGAGGGCGAATCTCTGTCTGAAAAACAGATCATACGTGAGGCAAGACCTCTTTATCGATCAAATCCACCCCCAAAATATCCTGCATTGGCCAGAAGAAGAGGATTTCAGGGCAACGTGGTGCTTGAAGTTCTGGTGGGTCCGGTTGGAAATGTCATTGAGTTGCATGTATTATCTTCCAGCGGATACCCGATTTTGGACAGGGCCGCGAAATCTTCGGTAAAAAACTGGACCTTCGAGCCCGGAATGAGAGGGCAAGAAAAAGTTGAGATGTGGGTTAGGGTTCCCATCCGATTTGAACTTAAATAAAAGATTTATAGCCAAGCTAAGCTTTAATGCGAGGAGTTGATGTTAATAATTTTGGTTTCAGGTGTCAGGTGTCAGAAATCGCCAGACCTGAAACCTGAACACTGACACCTGAAACCTACATTTCCCCTGACACCTGATAAATA
>CAZKDT010000221.1:0-5374 GCA_964551515.1 uncultured Desulfobacteraceae bacterium
GTAATTTGATATTTGGGATTTCAATAAGTCAATGAACTGCCAACAAAGCAAATCCTCTTAGGGAAAACCAAAGCCTGGTCCTTTGGGTCAGGATTCTTTACTTACGTAATTGATATTTTCGCACGGCCCTGTTGTGGTCTTTTATATTTGTTGAAAATTTGTGCGTGTTGTCCTTTTTTGAGACGAAATAAAGGAACCGGGTGTCGGCCGGGTAAAGAGCGGCTTCTATGGCCTCGATTCCTGCGTTTGCAATGGGCCCAGGAGGGAGCCCTTTGATTTTATATGTGTTGTAAGGCGTGTGTTCGGCAAGATGTTTTCGGGTAATGTTGCCGTTAAAGTCCTTTATGCCGTAGATGACCGTGGGATCGCTTTCCAGACGCATTCTCCGCTTTAAACGATTGTGATAAACAGAGGAGATAATGGGTCGTTCACCGGCCACACCTGCTTCCTTTTCGATAATCGATGCAAGCGTTACAACCTGGTGGATTGTAAATCCAAGAGTTTTGGCTCGATTTTTCCATTCCGGCTTAAACACGGCCCAGAAACGTTTCACCATTGTGGATAGGATCTTTTCGGGAGTGGCGTCTTTGGAAAAGTCATAGGTGTCAGGAAAAAGATACCCCTCAAAGGTTTGGGCATCAATTCCTTTTGAATGCACCAGATCAGGGTCTGTTGCGGCCTTTAAAAAAGTTGCTTCGGTTCCGAATCCTGCTCTGGAAACAACCCTTGCAACCTGCCGCAGGCTATAACCTTCCGGTATGGTGAGTCTGTGGAGACGGACCTTCCCGCTGACCAGGATTTCAAGTATTTGTTTCGGTGGCATGGCAGAGGAAAGGAAATATTCCCCGGCTTTTATTCTTCTGTCATATCCTTTAATGCGGGCGAACAACTTGAATTTAACAGGATGGTTGATAATCCCCTTTTGATGAAGCATTTTGGAAAAAAGCTCGAATTTCTGGGTTGGTTTAACAATTACAACCTGTTTTACAGGTTCGGTACCTGCGGGTTTGCCAGCATAGATAAAGATGCTCAGGAAGATGTAGGCAACAACGAAAATCGATAACAAAAATATTAATATAATAACGACGCCAAATTTTTTCAAACCCGATTTTTCTCCGTTTAGGGTTCACGAAAAAAATAAGTTTGCAATTTTGGGAGTTGAGTCGCCCGGTTGGCAAGGAACGAAAACTTAAGGAATATCAAGCAAATTTCGAGTTTTCGTAACTCAGTCAGTCGGGATGAATCGGCATCCAAAATATGAAGTTATTTTTGAGCGAGCCCTTAGCAAAGTTTTACGATTTTATTCCATACAGTAATCAATTGTCAAAGGGGTAATGGTAATTGACTATTGGATTGGTTTCCTTCAATTTTCAATTCCAATATTCAGTTCCCAGTCTCCAGTATATGCCTTGATCTTCTCTTATGTATATCATTAAATGATTGAATGGTAAAAGGTAAATGAGGGTGTAAATTCAGGGCTCCTGAACTGGCGTAAATCTGAATGCAACATCTTCTATTAAACACTGAACTATGAGCTAAAATAAAAAATGAACGTTCAACATCGAACATCCAACGTCGAACATCGAAGGACTGTACAGCTTCGGTGTTTCAATTTTATAATCTAATGGAGCGAAGCGATATCCTTGTTCGACGTTTTTACCCCGTGAAACTTTTTTTCTATTTCACTGGGGCGATATTGAGCGTTCGATGTTCGATGTTCAATTTGTTGCATCTGAAATTACGACCGAGATTTCATAACACCTCGAAAATACATACATAGGTCAGGAGTTCTGAAATTAAGATCGTTGGTAAACGCTTATCCTTGCATATTGACAAACCGTGGCTCCGAAACCTTTTTTTAAATGTCGGGTTTCAGGTTTCAGGATTAAGGGGAAAACGAGGTGACCTATAGCAATTATATGGACGTGGAGGATCTTGGGAGTATTACTGATTTGTTAAAATCGTTCTCACGCATTAACTTATTTATTTTTGAGCGAAAACCTTGCCATCGGGTCTCGGGTGTCAGGTTTCAGGTGTCAGGTGTCAGGAATCGCCAGACCTGAAACCTGACACCTATATGTGCCCTGACACTTGAAACCAAATAGCCATGGCAATCTTAGCAAACAACCGTCTTGATTTACATCCAAAGAAGTGTTTTACAGGTTTTTAAAATTATTGTTTGAAGGATGAAACCGAAACAAGTCATTGCTGAACTGCGTAAATTTCGTGACAAACATGCTCTTAAAGAACTTTCTATTCGCGAAATGATTGAACAAGGAAAGCGTTAAATGAGCGGATATTTTGTTATTGATAATTCGGTGGTCATGACGTGGTGTTTTAAAAATGAAGAAAACCCATATGCTGATGATATTCTGGATAGTCTGGAAAAGGCTACTGCATATGTTCCGTCAATTTGGCCATTGGAGGTTGGAAACGTATTATTGGTCGCCGAACGCAAAAAACGTTTGAGTGAGGCGGACAGTATACGATTTATTGCCCTTTTAACAGAACTTCCCATAATAATAGAACAAGAAACGCCGGAGAGGATGATTAAAGAGATTTTTGCCCTGGCCCGAAAGCACGAGCTTTCAAACTATAATGCCTCATATTTAGATCTTGCAATGAGAAAAGGACTGCCCATTGCGACTTTGGACAATAATTTAATTGATGCGGCCAAACGAAGCCAGGTTCCAATTGTAAATTTTAACTATTCCTGATAACATACAGTTCCTGTTTCGCTCATTCTCGCATTTTGCCGGGCATTTTTTCGGGTTATACGGATTAAGGAGAAACTATTTGAGAAAGGTTCTATTTATTATTGGAGGCTGCAGAAGCGGTAAAAGCAGCCATGCCCTCTTCCTTGCAAATCAGATCCCTGGTCATAAAATCTTTATTGCCACCTGCATGCCCCATGACAAAGAAATGGAAGAGCGGGTATTGCTCCATAAGAAACAGAGAAGCCGGGCCTGGACGACTCTTGAAGTGCCGGTACGCCTATCTGAAGAAATTAGTAAAAACAGTCAGAAAGAAAATGTCATCCTGGTGGATTGCCTGACCCTCTGGATCAGCAATCTGCTTTTGGAAAACAATAATCAGAAAAATGTAGACGGACACATCCGGAAACTGATCCAATCTCTTGAAAAAGCCCAATGTCCGATAATCTTGGTATCAAACGAAGTGGGGACCGGCATTGTCCCTGAAAACAGACTGGCCCGGCGTTTCAGAGATACGGCCGGATTTACGAACCAGAGAGTAGCGGCATGTGCGAATAAAGTGATATGGATGGTTGCCGGCATCCCTGTAGGAGTAAAATGAATAAGAATAAAATAGAACGGTTAATCGCTGCAATACAATTTCTCACCATTATCCCCATGGGCAAGCCGGCCATATATGATCCCAAAGGGATGATCCCGTATTTTCCCATTGTGGGATTAATTATCGGTACATTTGTATCCATTTTTGATTATGTGGCCCTAAAACTCTGGCCAGACCCTGTGGTTGCCGTCCTGGACGTTGTTTGTCTTGTGGTTATTACTGGAGCCTTTCACCTTGACGGACTGGGTGATACCGCCGACGGCCTGCTGGGACACCATAGCAGAAAAAAGGCTCTAACCATAATGAAAGACAGTCGTATCGGCGTCATGGGGCTGGTGGCAATCGTTTGCGGATTGGCTGTAAAGTGGGGAGGCATCCTGAATCTTGACGCCAACCGGGCGTTTTTGATTGCTCTTATCCCTGCCTATGCCAGGAGCGGCATGATATTCGGCATACGCTTTTTAGCGTACGGAAGACCGGAGGGCGGCACCGGACAAGATTGTTTTGAAGAACCGTTAACACCTTACGCGTTCTGCGGTTTGCTTATTCCAGTGGTATTTTCATGCTTTTTAGGATGGCGGGGTATGTGGCTAAACATTTACTTTATACTTATAACTTTAACCATCCTTATTTACTATAATAAACGGATTGGGTGCATTACCGGTGACATGCTGGGCACAATGAGCGAAGTTACCGAATCCATGCTTTTTTTATTGGTTTCAACGGGGAGTTATTCATGCTGAAAGGACACGGCGGAAATATTTATGACCTGGCGCAGCAACTTGGCTGCCACCCGTCTGAGATTATGGACATGAGCAGTAATATGAATCCGTTGGGTCCTTGTCCGGATCTGGTTGCCTTCCTGCAGGAAAATATAAACACCATAACCAAACTGCCCGAAGTGGACGCGAATCGCACGGTGAATGCGTTCGCTAGAAGATATCACATTGATCCCGAACGGGTGATTGCCGGGAACGGAACCACACAGTTTATCTATTCCATACCCCGGATCCTTGAAACAAAAAGGGCGCTGATTTTCGGACCCACATACGCGGATTATGCGGATGCATGCGCCATGCACCATATTGATTATAATTACTCGACATCAGATGAATCTGTGGCTTTCGAGCATGATATTTCGGCGGCGGCACAAGAGATTCAGGGATATGATACGGTGTTTATCTGCAACCCCAACAATCCAACCGGCAATATCATTCCGGCAGCCAACCTTGAAAAGTTTTGCAAATCCCATGTAAATGTCAATTTTGTTATCGATGAATCCTATCTGATGTTTGTAGACGGGTCCAACACGCAGAGCATGGTAAAATCAGCGCTTCCCAATGTATTGGTCTTGAATTCTTTATCAAAATTTTTCACGATTCCGGGATTGAGGATCGGATTCTTGATATCCTCGCCCGTAATTATAAAAAAATTCAAAACATATTTACTTCCCTGGAGTGTGAACAGTCTTGCCCAGATGGCAGTGCAGTATCTCATGAAACAAACGGCCCAGGTTGAAAAGTTTATCGAGAATACGGTAAAATTTATTGCTCAGGAAAAAGGCATTCTCTTTGAAACCTTCAAAAATTCATCCTTCATAAAACTTTTTCCGAGCGCCACTTGTTTTATCCTTGTCAGGTTGTATGGAAATCTGACCGCCGATGGCCTCGGCAACCATCTGGCACGGGATCGGATCCTCATAAGAAATTGCTCAAACTTCCGTGGGCTCTCAGAGAGCTTCATCCGATTTTCTCTGAAAACCAGTGAAATTAACCGCATGTTTGCGAAAAAGCTATTGGCCGGTATTTCTCAGGAAGAATCGGTTTTAAAAGATGAACATCGAACATACTAAAAGATGAACATCGAACATCGAACGTCCAACATCGAATTTTGAATGAAAGACAAAAACAAAGGGCAAGATTTTTCTTACGAGTATAAAAACGGCTGAAAAGAAATAGGTGTTGAATGTTTGGTATTGGATGTTTTTTTTATTCGATTTTATTATAATTTGAGGAGCGGTGCGACATCATTATTCGATGTTCGATGTTCAGTCTGTTCG
>CAZKDT010000222.1:0-5359 GCA_964551515.1 uncultured Desulfobacteraceae bacterium
TTTTTAGGATTGATTATTTGGCTGAGCCGCCATTCAAGAAAAAAACGGATACAGAAAATGTTTCAAAAGTAAAAATTTTGGCTCAAAGGACCAGGTTTTTCAGGGCAAAACAAAAAGAGGTAACCATGAAAATTAAGAAAGAATATTTTATACTGACAGGAGTCATGGCCGCATTGATCCTTTATCTTGTCTTGCATCGCTCAGACCGAACACATTACAAGCTTCCGGATATCACCAAGATTTCCGGGAAACAGATTTCAAAACTTGAAATCGCCAAGGCAGACAAGGCCGTTGTTTTGAATAAAAAAGACAATACCTGGTACATCGAACCCAAAGGATATCCTGCTGATTCTGACAAGGTCAAAAACATGCTTGACGTTATTGAAAACTTGACCCTGACAGCTCTTGTATCAGAATCAGAAAATTATGTGCGTTATGATTTGAGAAGCGATAAAAAAATCACTGTGAAAGCCTGGCATGGAAAAACCCTGAGTCGTGAATTTGATATTGGCAAAGCAGCGAATACCTATCAGCATACTTTTGTTAGATTGGCGAAGGATTCCAATGTCTATCACGCCAGAGGGAATTTCAGGCAGAAATTTGACCAGACCGTTGATGATTTGCGAGACAAGACTGTTTTGTCCTATATTCAAAAAGATATTCGTGAAATTACGCTTAGTCATGAAAAAAAGGCCATAACTCTGACCCGAAAGCAGGTTCCCGAACAAAAAGACAAAAAAAAGGATAAACAAGACGCCGTTTCTGAGAAGCCCGAAACAAAAATAGTCTGGCAGGATGCTGAGGGTAAAAAAATGGATAATGCCAAGGTCAACCGTCTGTTAAGTTTCCTTAATCGACTGGAATGTGAAACATATACAACCGACGGGAAAAAAGAAGATTTTAAAAACCCGACCTATGCCCTTATACTGAAAGGAAAAAAGGAGTATGGGCTTTCCCTGTTTGCTAAAACAGATAAAGATGAGAAAAATTATCCGGCAATTTCTTCGGAAAATGATTACCCTTTTTTTCTGTCCGGATCACAGGTGCAAAGTATTAAATCTAAAATTGATGACATCATGGAAGTAAAAAAGAATTGAGCGGTCTTCGTGGTAAAAATAAAACCGATCTTTTCTGGTTCCAGCTACGGCGTTTTCGGCACTCCCGCGGTCATCATTGACGGCAAGGTCAAAAGCGTCGGAAAGATTCCCACAAAAGAAAACATCAAGTCTTGGCTAAGCCGAGCTTATGATTTCCCCTATTATGAAAGACTTCCTGGATCTTGTGGTGTTTGAAAAAGAGCTTGCACAAATACGATGAAATCCTTAGGATTCACGGGCAAAGGCGAAGCTGAATTTTATGATTTACAAAGGACTGCCATTTTCTTACAAAGGTTCTCGGAAATGAAAAAAAAGCCATCAAGCAAAGGAACGATTTAACATATTTAGATCCAGCCAGAATATAGAATTGAAAATCAACAAACAAAAATACTTACAGGCAATTTGGCAGTGCGGTGCTATTTTTGCCATGGCCTTTTTTCTCGGGTTTTCGAGCAATCAATTTAGAAACAACTTGTTGCCGATGTTTGGTAACTGGACTATAGAAAGCCGGTTGGCCATATCTTCTGATAAACAGTTTGGGATATCTCTGGCTGAAGCGAAAAAACTGTTTTTGAAACAGGCTGCTGTTTTTATTGATGCCCGCTCAAATAACGATTATGAAAAAGCGCATATAAAAGGCGCACGTAGCCTTCCCTGGAAAGATGTTGACCAGCAGTTTATTGAAGTTACAAAAGATCTGCCTCCGGATATACCGATCATCACATATTGCGACGGAGAAACCTGCGGCCTTAGCCATGATCTGACAATGTTTCTTCTGAATATGGGTTTTAATAACGTCCGGGAGCTTATTAACGGCTGGGCCTTATGGCAAAAAGCCGATCTCCCGATAGAACCCGATGATTCGACTGCGGCACGAGGTTAACATCAAATTACAAGCAAAAACGAACAAATAAATAAAAATGAGTAAAAACCTTTCTCAGATTATATATTATGGCGCGCGATTAATACTGGGGGTAGTATTTATCTATGCCAGCTTTGATAAAATCCTGCATCCGGCGTTATTTGCAAAAACTATCTACAACTATCAGATACTGCCTGATGGACTCATTAACTTAACAGCCGTTGTTCTTCCCTGGATCGAGCTTATTATGGGAATCTTTTTTGTTATCGATTTCTGGATGCCCGGAACAGTTGTATTAAGCAATATACTGCTTTTATCTTATTTGGGTGCTTTGCTGTTTAACGTTGCACGCGGGCTGGATATAAACTGTGGTTGTTTTTCAACCTCCACGGAAAGTTCTATTAATATATGGTATGTGTTACGGGATACATCTTTTCTTTTACTTTCAGTCTATCTGTTCTTTGTTGTTTTTTGGTCAAGAAGTACCCGTGTATCAATTAAAGTAAGTCAAAAGTAACAAACTATTAAATTGATACCTGAATTTTGCACGATCCGGAGGCTTCCATCTGCTGCGTTATTAAGGGTTCGTAATAGTTCACTATGACTTCACCCTTAAATGCCTTGTATATGAAAGATCATCATCCGATTTACCAACTGGGTAAAAAGTATGATTCTATGGTGTTGTGTAAACCCACTTCAACTAAGTCGTTTAAAAACTCTCATTAATTTTTATGCAAGATTCAGGTGATAAACTCGTAAATGAAGCGCAGGCTATTGAATCGCCCGCTGTCTTAATAGATGATCAGCAAGAACTATACCGACCATGGCCTCACACACAACATTGATTCGGGGGATGGCCGAAATATCGTGACGTCCTCTGGTTGAAATTGTGGCCGGGTTCCTTGACCGATCGATTGTTTTTTGCTCAATCAAAATTGAAGGAATAGGTTTAACCGCCACGCGTATCACGATATCATCTCCGTTAGATATTCCGGCTAAAATTCCGCCGGCATTATTGCTGGAATAACCCTTAGAAGTTATGGGATCATTGTTTTCAGAACCAAGTTTGGCCGCCGCTTCGAATCCAGAACCGATTTCAACCCCCTTAACGGCACCGATACTCATAAGCGCTTTTGCCAAGTCTGCATCGATTTTATCGAATACCGGATCTCCCAATCCGGGAGGAACTCCTCTTGCCAGAATCTCTAATATACCGCCGATTGAATCTCCCATTTTTTTTACCTGCGAAACACGTTCTTCCATCTTTTCAGCGGCTTCCATATCCGGACAATAGAACATGTTAGTATAAATCACATCAAGATCACACTTTTTTGCCCTTATACCACCGAGTCCCATTGTATACGCAAAAATTTCTATGCTTTCTCTATCAAGAATTGCTTTTGCCACAGCACCTGCAGCCACCCGTGCCACGGTTTCCCGTGCAGATGCCCGTCCTCCTCCGCGCCAATCTCGTATGCCGTACTTTGCCATGTAAGTTATATCACCATGCCCCGGTCGAAAAAGATCCGCATACGGTTCATAAGCCTTGGAGTCCGCGTCTTTGTTGTACACCATGATCATAATAGGAGTACCGGTTGTTTTATTTTCAAAAACACCGGACATGATAACAGCCTGATCAGGTTCCCTTCTGGTAGTACTTGCTGTTGATTTTCCAGGTCGCCTGCGGTTCAGCATGGATTGGATCATGCTTTCATCAAGGGGTATACCTGGCGGACAGCCGTCAATGACAACACCAACCCCTTTTCCGTGTGACTCACCCCACGTTGTTATTTTAAACAATGTTCCGAATGTATTCCCAGGCATGCCTTCCCCCAGCAAAGCTTCGCTTTAAACCGACGAGTTTAAACTGATAGTTTATTTACTATCGCATTACAAACCTCATTAATGCCAACACTATTAGCGTCAATATAAAAATCCATTGCATTCTCATAATACTGATTCCGGCTTAAAAGCGTTCCTTCAATTTCCTCAACAAAACCTTTTGATGTCAAGGCAGGGCGGAAATCTTTTGTGTTTTTGTCCTGCAAAATTCTTTTTTTAATGGTTTCCGGAGTTGCCTTTAACCATATAAGTACTCCACTTTTTTTCATATGTTTGACGTTTTCAATATTCAGAACAGCACCACCACCAGTGGCAACCACATAATCATTAAAAGCACATGCCCGTTTTATGACAGCTTTTTCCATTTCACGAAAAATGTTCCAACCCCGCCTACTTACAATTTCGGATATGTTCATGCCATGTTCTTTTACAAGTTCCAAATCAGTATCAAAAAAGGAAAGCCCGAGTTTTTTTGCAACAGATTTGCCCACGGAAGTTTTGCCCGAACAGCGGTAGCCGATTAAAAATATGTTCATTGATACAGCCCTTGAAACACATTCCAAAAATCCGGAAACGACTTTTCGACACAGGTTTCATCTCTGATAATAATTCCTGGGACTTTAAGGCCGACAAGCGCAAAACTCATGGCCATACGGTGATCTCCATAAGTATCAATCTCAGAAGAGCATGGAGTGCCGCCCTTAATCATCATGCCGGTACGGTTGCAGCTTGCTTGGATTCCTATTTTGGAAAGCTCTTGAACCACAGAACCTAAGCGATCACTCTCCTTTGCTTTGAGGTGCGCCACATTTTTAATCACAGTGGTTCCTTTGGCAAATGACGCGACCACAGCCAGGGTGGGAACCATGTCCGGCATATCGGCCATGTCAACCGTTATAGCTGAAAGTGGTCTGCCAGAGACTGAAATGCCGTCCTTTTCATATAGGATTTTGCATCCCATGTTCTCAAGGAGTTCCGTAAAACGCACATCACCCTGACGAGATTTTTTTGTGGTTCCCTTTACCTTAATCTTTACACCTGATATTGCGGCAGCTGCCCAAAAATATCCTGCCTGGGAGCAATCAGGCTCCACTATATACGACCCGGCTCTGTATGTCTGCCCTCCAAGGACTCTGAATCGGTGGTAACCGTCACGATTGATCTCAACCCCCAGTTCTTTCATGACATCCACAGTCATATCCAAATAGGGCTTTGATACAGGTCCCTCGGTGACATTTATTTCAATTCCTTTTTTCGTGTAAGGCGCAATAAGAAGCAGTGCAGATAGAAACTGACTGCTGACGCCACACTTCAGATCAACGCTTCCGCCTGTAACTTTACCTCCGATTAATTCAACCGGTGGACATCCGTTGTTTTTTGCCGAGCGTGCCTTCACTCCTATTTGAATGAGACCATCCAGCAGATCTTGGATTGGCCGCTCTCCCATACGCTTTGTTCCGGTAAGCGTATAGCCCCCTTGTCCCAAAGACGCTACAGCCGTTAAAAGACGCATTGAAGTCCCGGAATTTCCAAGATAAACCGGATCAGCACACGGCTT
>CAZKDT010000223.1:0-5344 GCA_964551515.1 uncultured Desulfobacteraceae bacterium
TCCAAACCGGTTCCCTCCGGGCCGTAGGCAAAGGGATTGTTTTTTGTTTGGGATTTTGAATTTCGGTCACGCGCAGCGCAGAGCGCCGGGCTAAGCGTTAGGGCGTTGATGACCGAAATTATAAACGAGTTACAGATGGTTACAGCTAACTATTTGTAAAGTTGTCCGGTGATGCACTATCCAAATATAATCAATCATCAACTATGCATTATATCTGAAACTGTATTTTCCTCACTTTAAGATGGTTCCCATGAGGTTTCCAGGCTTAAAAGTTTGGGGCCCTGCTTTAGGACAAACCTATTATCAATAGTTTCCCAGATCCAGCCCGAGTACCCGTAACCCCCAACCGGCTTGCTGACAAAGGCCCCTACCCATGATTCCGAACGTCCCTGATTCACCCCCACGGTACCGAAACAGCCAAACGTTATTTCATCTACAGGGTGGGAGTAAGATTTACCCAGAAGTTTGTTGCCGAAATCGACGGCTTTGTTATCACCATAAACAGAAGCTCTCAGTCCATACCGATTTTCCCGGGCCAAGCGAAGCGCTTCATCCTTATTCTGAAAAGAACAGATATAGCTTACCGGTCCAAAGGTTTCCTCTCGCATGCCCAGCATGTCCTGGGTAGCGCCCAGAACTACCGTTGGGTACACCATGTGACCGTTAATACAACCGCCGAGAACAATCCGGGCGCCTTTATCTAAAGCGTCTTTTAGTTGGGTCTTGATATTCGCTATGGCACGCTCACTAACCACCGGTCCCATCTGCGTATCAGGATCAGCGGGATCCCCGGTTTTAACTTGACGACTCAATTCAACAAACCGCTCCACAAAGACATCATGAAAGGATTCATGCACATAAATGCGCTCCGGCGCCGTGCAGGTCTGCCCGGCGTAAATGTACTTGGAAAAAGCCAGTTCTTGTGCCGCAGCCTCCACGTCGGCCCCCGGAAGAATAATAAAGGGATCTTTCCCGGGTCCTTCGAAAATAAATTTCTTGCCGAATTTCTTAACTGAATTCTGGTATAAAAGCGCATGATCATCGGAACCGAAGAGACATATGGCAGGTATGTTTGGATTTGACATGGCGTTTTCGAGGAAGCTTCTTCCATCGGTGTATTCAAAACAAATGGCGTTGCCGAATATCGGTTTATAAAGGGATTCCGTAAAACGGGAAATATCGGACCCCCGTGTCGCAAATTTCACCCGCACACGATTGCCTACAAGGAATATGGAAAGAATAGCCGTATTCAGCCAGGCGCTGCCGTTATACGGCAACAACAGGACAACCTCCTGGTCCGGGCGGCAAATGGGCTGTCGTTCGGAAAAAACCGTGACCATCTCGTCAAAACTTCTCAGATTGTCCAGATTCATATCCACTTCGATACGACATTCCCTGAGGGTAAAACCGGCATCTTTCACGGCGGTTTCGATCAGTTGATCCCTGTTAGCGGATATCACCTTGATTAAGCGGTGAACCAGATCGATTCTTTCTTCAATCTTTTTCATTGACATACTCCCTATCGATAGGTTTTGCCATAATTCCATCGCAGAAGATGTTGACAATGGCCTCAACCGCCTCCGTTGGATTGACCGACTTGAGGGGTTCATCTTCTAAAATCTCGCGAAGCAGAACAAAATAATGTATCATGCCCAGTAAAGAACGAGCGGCAACCTCCGGATTGACCTCCCTGAAGGCTCCTTCGGCAGTTCGTTTCCGTATATATTCTGCAAGAAACTCGAAAAACTTGCGCACGGGTCCGGCTATAAACATAGCAGCCAACTCGTTACCTTCCAGAGCGCTGAACAAAAGTAGTCGCAAAAAAGTCGTATCTTCGCTGTGTCTGCGGAGATAGTTAGATACAATTGCGCCAAAAACCCGTGGTTCATCCTTATCTTTCATGGCAACAAGAGGATAGTAAAGAGGTTCTCCTTCCTGCAGCTTTTCATCGATAATGGCGGCATACAGATCCTTTTTGCTCCGGAAATGGTTGTAGATCGTAGCTTCGCTGATTCCGGCCCGTTCGGCTATCTTGCGGGTTGTAGAGCCGCTAAAACCATTCCTGGAAAAAACATGCATGGCCGCTTGAACAATTTCCTGCCTACGTTCATCGCCCGTCATGCGCTTTCGTTTGATTTTCATCACATCACCTTTACTAAACAAATATTTATAACAATCTAATTATCTTGACATCTTTAAGGTTTATTGTTAAGAATAACTTCATCTTTGAAATGACAAAATATTCTGACAAAATATTTAGATATAATTGATTTAACAAGTTAAACATGTTGAATTACTTGTGTTTCGTAATACGTTTTTATCATTTTAAAACATATAAATTATTTTTTATAAGTAATTATTTACTTAATATTTAAAATGAATTTAAAAGTCAATCATTTTGTGTGCCCAAAATGTTCGTCTGAAATGCGCGTAATTGCGGTGATTGAGGATTCTGATTCTAAAAATAATATGATCCACTCAAAAAATATTGAGGAAAGGTAAAAAAAATGACGGGGGTAATGAATCAACAGATATTAAGTGAATATTTCAAAAAATGTTTTTTTGCTGTAGATGGCCTGTGGTTCATGATGCTTGAGAAAACAGACTCGTTCGACAAGGCTCTTGATGTTGATCGCATGGTATGGGAAATACTGCCGAAGATACAGGCCAGAAAGATAAAAGAGTTGTTGAAGCTGAAAATATCCAACGAGGATGATCTGATAAGCGCCCTTAAGTTCAAGCTGGATGCCGAAGATTTTATAAGTGAGATTTTAAGGAAAGATTCACATATTAATATCATTATCAGAAAATGCCCATGGCTCGCTTTGTTAAAACAATCGAATCGAGAGCATCTGGCAGAGAAAATCAGTGATGTAATTTGCTCTGTCGAGTATGGTGTCTTTGCCAAAGAATTTATGGAAGATATGGATTTTAAGATATTATCGCGGCAATGTACGGGAAACAAGGTTTGTTCATTTGTGCTGGAAAAATGCTTAACTTAAAAGGGGAGTTAAAAAAAAGGAGAATCAAAATGGAAACCGTGAAAAACTTTTTTAAAAATGATACGTTTGCCGATCATGTCGGTATCGAGCTGCTGGAGGTTTCTGAAGGACGGGCAAAAGCTAAAATGGAAATAAAAAAACATCATTTAAACGGTATCGATATTGCCCATGGCGGAGCAATATTCTCGCTGGCGGATTTAGCGTTTGCCGTTGCTTCAAATTCTCACAAAACAATTGCCCTGGGCATAAACGCAAGTATCTCTTATTTAAAAGCCGCTGCCAGCGGAACATTAATTGCTGAAGCAAAAGAAGTTTCGCTTAATCCGAAACTTGCCACGTATGAAGTCCGTGTGACGGACGAAACAGATGATATCATCGCCATTTTTCTGGGAACAGTTTACAGAAAAAAAGATGAGATATAGGCAACTCGTTTAGCTTTTAATCTCACTACTACAGACATCTTGATGAAATTGGAGACAAAACACCAAACCTTCTTTTTATAAAATACTTGGCCAATATACAGTTGACATGGCTTTAGCTGGTGGCACGCTTCCCGATTCGAAAGCAAATGAATTGAAAAAAGTGATTTTGCCCTGATAATTGATTATTAGCAACTTATTGTTGTCGATTTGTGTCCTTGTCAGAATGTTTTGTTTCTAAAAAGGAGACTCAAATGCCTTTCATGGATATAACTACCTCAAAGATTTACTACGAAGTTCACGGAGACGGTGATCCTGTTGTCCTACTCCACCATGGCCTGGGTTGCACAAAGATGTGGGAAAAAATCTGCCCGGCTCTGGTGGAAAACGGCTATCGGGTTATTATGTACGACAGGCGGGGGTATGGGAGATCGGAAAGAGGGAAAGATTTTAAAGAGTTTTATGTAAGTGACAGATTTCGTTCCGAGAGCGTAAATGACTTGAACCAATTGATGGATTTCCTCCAGGTCAGTTTTTTTCACCTTATAGGTCAGTGCGAAGGGGGAGTCATTGCAATAGACTATGCTGTCAAATTTCCTGATCGGGTGCGAACGATCGTTACCTCAAGTACGCAATGCTACAGCAAAGTTCCCATGACTGAATTTAATAGAATTAAAAATATAAAGTGTTTTCATGAATTGGAATCCGGCCTGAAACAAAAATTATTTGACTGGCATGGAAAAGATCGTGCCGAGACATTCTACAATAATCAGTTTAGAAAAAACGGCGGTGCCTATGGTAAAGATATTTTTGACCTGCGTGAGTTATTGCCACAGGTTATCTGCCCTGTGTTGGTGCTTTATCCAGACAGGGGTTTTTTCTTTGACGTGGAGCAGGGTGTGGCTTTCTATCGGCACCTTCCCTCTGGGGAGCTGGCCGTGTTCCCGAAATGCGGACACAGTACCTATGAACACCAACCAGAAGAATATATCCGTCATGTGGTCAATTTCTTTAAAAGGCATCAAGATTGACGGTATCGTAAAAATCTGATTTGCTCACTAAATGACCATTTTGAGGCATTTCGATCGGGGCCACTGGCATAATGCCCGCGTTATTTAACATGACGTTAACCTGATCAAATTCATCAACCGCTCGTTCATTAAGGCTTCGACATCTTCACACTTGGTGACATTCGTAGCTTGTACCAGCGCGATGCCGTCGTTTTATCGAATATCCTCTGCCAGTGTTTCCAGGCGATCAACCCTTCTGACGCCCAAAACCACTTTGCCGGCTTTTCCTGCGAGTAGTCGGGCAGCTTCTTCACCGATACCACTGGATGCCCCGGTAATGACGATTACCTTCTCGTTCAAGTTTGTGATAGATTTTTGCATAGTATTTTTACTCACCTATTGTTTTCTGAAAACGATGCTCAATTTCTCGGTTTACCCTTTCCAGGACTTCCCAAACTTCTTTAGCCTCCGGTGCAAGATGCCATTCTTCTGATTTTGTCGCATAATTTTCGCCCTCACCCACAAATTGATAGAAATGCACTTCGCAGCCGCGATACTCCTGGTTGTCACCGTTCCACCGGGTGAAATTTCCGGGAAAGATACCGGCGATCTTCCAGCCGTCCTTAATACACCAGTTCTGGGTAATGTCATGCCATGTTTCACAAAAGGTGGTAAAATATTCTGCCCCTGATTTTAGCGCGATCTCCCTTGTCACCCGGCGCAATTCATCGGTAATCCCTCGTATCCGGAAATCCGGATGGGTACAGGCAAAGGAAAACTCCACCTGAAGGTTTTTTTCAAATTTGGTGAGCACCGTTGCAGAGACCACCCTTTTGGATTTCAGTTCCACGACCACCGGCATACAATAGACCTTGGTATTTGAATCTTCTTCCCAAGATTCCTCTATCGCGAT
>CAZKDT010000224.1:0-5319 GCA_964551515.1 uncultured Desulfobacteraceae bacterium
CAAGGATAAGCGTTTACCAACGGTCTTAATTTACACCCGCGGCTATCCTTCTGTAATGGGTATCTTGCGTATTTTATCCAGAAAAAGTTTGGCCAATCGGATCTGGAGAAAACCGTTCGAATATGACGCTGAAACTACTTCAGGATCAATGGGCGATGGGAAAAACAGGATACGCTCAAACATACCATACTGAATTTCAGCCAGTCTATATTTTGCGTTTTCTCCGCGAGGAAATTGCCCCCGGTTTCCATAAATTCTGACGGCCTTACTGCTAATTTCTATCTCAATATCGTCTTTGTTAACCCCGGCAACTTCAGCCAGAATAAGGATTTCGTCAGGGGTTTCGTAAATGTCTATTTGAGGTTTCCATTTCCGTGCTGATAGCGTGAACATGGGGCTGATCGACCTAAACATACCATCAATAGTTTTTTCTACCTCGGAATCGAGCTGATCAAAATCGCTAATGAATCGTATTTTGATGTATTCCATTTTGGACTCCTGCGAATTATAGTAGATATTTCTTTTATGTTCTCATCATATCAAATAGTTTAGTCCTGCTCTCAATAAACCCGCATTATTCATTCATCTATCAACAGGTTTTTGTCAGAAAGCATGTTCAGGTTTTTATAGACCTCAAGATCCTGCACGTCCATATAATTGCTATGGGTCACCTTGTTTTCCCCTTAATCCTGACACCTGAAACCCGAAGTTATGAGCCGCAAACGGTCACAACACTTCATTGCAACGCTATTTTTAATACATCCATCATTTTATTAACAAAATGAAAATCGATCTCTTTTTTAACTTTTTCGGGTATGTCTTCGAGGTCTTTTTCATTCCATTTTGGTATGATGATGGTCTTAATTCCTGCCCGATGGGCAGCGAGAACCTTTTCTTTTATTCCTCCAACCGGGAGCACTTGGCCTCTCAGGGTTATTTCACCGGTCATGGCAAGATCTTTTCGGATGGTTTTTTGGGTCAGCAGCGATGCCAGGGCGGTAAGCATGGTAACACCGGCAGAAGGGCCGTCCTTGGGTATGCCGCCTGCGGGGACGTGCAGGTGAATATCACTGTTTTCAAAAAAATCTTCATTAATCTTGAGAGATGCCGCATTTGACCGAATAAAGCTTAAGGCTGCAGTTGCAGATTCCTTCATAACATCCCCGAGCTGACCGGTTAAGGTCAGTACTTTTTTCCCTTTCATGGATGTGGCTTCAATAAAAAGGAGTTCTCCACCGGTGGGGGTCCAGGCAAGCCCCAGGGCAATACCGGGTGTTGAAATTCTTGAGTTCACTTCGGAAATCAGGCGAATCGGACCAAGATACTTGGTAATATCATTAATGCCGATTTTAGCGGATACGGCCTCGCCTTCTGCGATATTGGCCGCCACCCCCCGGCAAACCGATGCAATTTCCCGTTCAAGATTTCTTAATCCAGCTTCTCGGGTATAACCTGAAATGATCTGCTTTAACGCCCCTTTTGTAAAAGATATCTGGTTAGCCTTTAGACCATGAGCGTCACGCTGACGGGGGATGAGATATCTTGTCGCAATTTTAATCTTTTCGTCAAGGGTATAACCTAAAAGCGTCAGTACTTCCATTCTGTCCCTTAAGGCAGGCGGTATGGTGTCAAGAATATTCGCGGTAGTTATGAACATGACTTTAGACAGGTCAAAGGGAACATCCAGATAGTGATCCGAAAAGGAAAAGTTTTGTTCAGGATCAAGAACCTCCAGTAGGGCCGATGAAGGATCTCCGCGAAAATCGCTCCCCACTTTGTCTATTTCATCCAGCATAAATACCGGATTGTTTGATCCGGCCCGCCGGATTCCCTGGATAATGCGGCCGGGAAGGGCACCCACATAGGTGCGCCGATGTCCTCTGATTTCGGCCTCATCCCTTACGCCCCCCAAGGAAATACGGATAAATTTTCGCCCTAACGCCCGGGCGATTGAATTGCCCAGTGATGTCTTGCCGGTGCCGGGAGGACCCGCGAAACACAGGATAGGACCTTTTGATTCGGGCTTTAGCTTGCGCACGGCAAGGTATTCGATAACCCGCTTTTTGGGTTTTTTAAGTCCGTAATGATCGTCATCCAAAACCTTTTTTGCCATTTTTATATCCAAGTTGTCTTCTGTGCTTTCGTGCCAGGGAAGAGTGGTCAACCAGTCCAGATAGGTTGATGCCACGGTATATTCCGCAGAAGACGGGTGCATGCGGGAAAGGCGGTCGAGTTCACGTTCCGCCTCTTTGCGGGCTTCTTCGGGAAGATTTTTTTCCTCGATCTTTGCTTTGTAGTCTTCAATTTCAACCGAGGCCTCATCTTTTTCCCCCAGCTCTTCCTTGATCTTTTTGAGTTGCTCCCGCAGATAGTATTCCCTTTGCCGTTTATCCATGTCCCCCTTGACTTGGGATTGAATCTTGTTCCCGAGCTCCAGAATTTCCAGTTGATAATTAATTAACCGAGTTACTTCTTTTAAGCGTTTTTTAACATCAAAAATTTCCAGAATTTCCAGTTTTTCCTCAAGGGTGGAATTAATGGTAGAGGCAACCATATCGGCCAATATACCGGGTTCCTGTATGGATTTTGCCATGGTAACGATTTCAGGGGGCAGTCCCGGAGAAAGATCGGCAATCTTGGTGAACTGGCTTATCATGTTGGACATCAGGGCAGTAATCTCCTTATCTTTCTCATCGTTATCCTTGACATACTCCACTCTGGCCCGAGGGTAGGGCTTGCCTTTTATAAAATCTTTTACCCTGAACCTTTCTATGCCTTGTGTAAGTAATTGTAATTTGTTGTCTCCGGTTTTTGCCATTTTAAGGATCAAAGCACTTGTCCCCACTTCATATAGATCCTTTTTCGTATAATTACCTTCTTTAATTGGTTCTTTTGCCACAACAAGACCTATAATACGATTCTGGGACATGGCTTCGTCCACCAGTTGAATCGATCTTTCCTGTATGACCAGAAGTGGCAAAACCATTTTGGGAAAAAGGACGGCATCAATCATAGGGAGAATGGAAAGAATTTCAGGTGATTTATCCGTTTTGATTTCAATTGATGACTGAGGCTGTGTCATGGATACCTCCAATTTATATTTTTTTTTAAGGATAATAGGATCGACAAAATAACAGCTATACCTGTGTAACGTCTATCTTGCGTATTTTATCGAGTGAAAGTTTGGCCAGCCGGACCTGGAGGAAACCATTTGAATATGACGCTGAAACCATTTCGGGATCAATGGGTACCGGCAGGTATAAAATGCGTTCAAACCTGCCATACTGGATTTCAGCCAGTCTATATTTTGCGTTTTCTCCGCGAAGGAATTCAGCACGAGTCCCATAAATCCTGACAGCTTTGTTGCTTATTTCCAACTTCAGGTCCTTTTTTTTGACTCCGGCGATTTCAGCCAGAATAAGGATCTGATCAGGAGTTTCATAAATATCCATTTGAGGCTTCCATTTCCGAGCAGATAGCATGAACATGGGGCTAATCGACCCAAACATGTCATCAACGGTTTTTTCGACATCGGAATCGTGCTGATCAAAATCCCTAATGAATCGTATTTTGATATAGTCCATTTTGGGCTCCTGTGTGTTAATGCTGACATCTTTTTTTCAATCCCAAAGCGTATTAATACCATTATAATTCAATAAAAATGGTATTAATGTCAAGAGAAGACAGCTTTTCTCTGAATATTTGATATAAGAGAGCTGATTTCGTTCAAAATATAAAATATTTTCAGCAATTCTCATTTTGGAAAGATATCCCTGTGAGAGCAGCTTTACGGCCGCGAAAAATCGTGGCAAAATGCCACTCACACGGCATCTGGAAATGATCTTGGCGCCATAATGAGAGTTGCTACCTGGGTTTATATCAAATATCCAAACCTTAAGGAATGTTGTTGAATTAGCTGTATTGATATGATATCTTATTTTTTAGGAGTAATGATTCAGATTGGTATAGACTAAAACACGAAAGAAGGTGAAGAAATGCAGAACGTGGAATGGGAAATTAAAGACGATAAACTAATTATTGAGATAGATTTGACAAAGGACTTCGGACCCTCTAAATCTGGTAAAACAATAACAATCGCCAGTACACGGGGTAACCAGAAGATCGAAGGTACGGATGCTATAATCGGTTTAAACGTTTACAAATATCCAGAGAACGTATAATAATCATCATTTACTCAAGTAAGTTTTTAAAATAGGGGATTGATTTCCCAGCATCCCCTATAGTGTTTATAATGAATATCTGAAAAAATTGTTCCATTAATATAATACGAGAAGGTCAATCCCCCCTCTAACTTTGCTCTTAGGCATCGAAAAAAACAGAAAATGAAAAGGGAGTTATAATTTAACATAACTCCCTGATTTTATTTTGGTGATCCCACGGGGAATCGAACCCCGGTTACCGGCGTGAAAGAGTGATTTAAAACGTATTCTGCCTGATTTTATTATCTTTTTTGACCGTTATAAAGCATTTACAATAAGTAATCACATCAGCACTGTTATTGCACTTGCGGTGCTACCTTTATTTCCACCCTTCGGTTTAGCTGGCGGCCCGCTTCCGTGTCGTTTGTTGCTACCGGCATTGTTTCACCAAAACCCACGGGTTGAATACGACTGATGTTGACTCCTCTCTGGACCAGAAGGTCTTTTACAGAGTTTGCGCGCCGAAATGAAAGATCCATATTGTATTCATCTGTACCAACGCTATCCGTATGCCCTTCAACCCTTATCAGGGTTTCGGGATACCGGGTAAGAATACCTGCTACGCGGTCAATCTCAGTATGAAATCCGGGATTGACAACTGTGGAGTTTGTGTCAAAAGTAACATCACCTTTGAAAGTTACCACAAGGAGGTTGCCTTCTCTGCGTACAGCGGCAGCTTCAGAAGCGGCCAAAGCGTCTCGCATTTCTTTTTCTTGGTTGTCCATCATTTTACCAACCCCGGCGCCTCCAAGACCGCCGACAGCAGCACCAATCGCTGCTCCCCACAGGGTACTTTCAGTATGCCCGCCAATTACCTGCCCGATTATCGCTCCTGCCACAGCGCCGCCGGCAGCCCCATATGTTGCCCCTTTTTGAGTTTTTGTTTGAGGTGCGGCACAAGCGACTAAAAAAAATACCAATACCAGCGAACTTGCTCTTTTAAATTTTTTCATTTCTGCCTCCCTATTTTATACAAATTTTTCTTAATCCATTAGACATTGAAATGGGGTATAAATCAAGATTGTTGGTTATTGAGTTAAAGTGTAAGGTGTCAGTGTTCAGGTTTCAGCTCTTCAAGTTTCTCGACCCTGACACCTTT
>CAZKDT010000225.1:0-5296 GCA_964551515.1 uncultured Desulfobacteraceae bacterium
TTATGGATTCGGCTCAATATCACCATTTGATACACCAGAACTTATTGAGATGTTATGGACTTTCGAAATAACCTATTCTTTATCTTTGTTTATTTCCTCTAAAAGTTTTTGTGAGATCTGAGCGGGAACTTCATCATAATGTGAAAATTCCATAGTAAATATGCCCCGGCCTCCGGTAATTGATCTTAATTCCGGTGCATATGTCAAGAACTCAGCCATGGGTACATTTGCATTAATGACCTGATTTTTACCCTTGCTGTCCATGCCGAGGACCCTGCCCCGCCTGCTGTTAAGGTCTCCCATGATATCACCCATGTATTCGTCCGGAGTTGTGATTGAAACACTCATGATGGGTTCCAGCAAAACCGGACCCGCCTCTGCCGCCGCTTTTCTGAACGCTAGAGAACCTGCAATTTTAAAAGCCATTTCAGATGAATCAACTGCATGAAAGGAACCGTCATCCAGAGTAACCTGAAAATCGACACACTGGAACCCGGCAAGAACTCCCTTCTTGGATGATTCAATAATACCTTTTTCAACAGCAGGTATATATTGCCTCGGAATTGCACCGCCAACAATTTTATTAACAAACTCAAAACCTTTTCCCCTGGGAAGTGGTTCCAACCGGATCCAGCAATCACCGAACTGACCATGGCCCCCGGTTTGCTTTTTATGTCTTCCTTGGACTCTAACCGTCTTGGTAATGGTCTCTTTATAGGGAACTTTAGGTGTGCTCAGACTAACATCAACATTGAACTTTCTTTTAAGCTTTTCAACCACGACCTCAATGTGAATCTGCCCAAGGCCAGACAAAAGAATCTGTTTTGTTTCCGGATTTCGAGTAAGTTTTAGAGAAATATCTTCTTCCAATAGTTTTGATAAAGAGGTAAATATCTTGTCTTCATCACCTTTTGATTTAGGTTTAAGAGCAAAAGAAATAAGGTCGGGAAGCGGTTCTGCACATTTAAATTTTACCTTGCGACCCTCATCACAAAGAGTATCTCCTGTAGCCGTCTCTTTTAATTTTGCCACAGCCACAATGGAACCCGGACCGGCTTGATTTATTTGTTTCTGTTCTTTGCCTGCAAGTCTTAACAGCTGATTATACCTTTCATTTGTACTTTTATTAACGTTATAGAAAGTACCGTCTGCACCCAGTGTTCCTGATACTATCCTGAATATCGAAAGACGACCTGCAAAAGGATCGGCCACCGTTTTGAACACAAACCCGGAA
This sequence comes from uncultured Desulfobacteraceae bacterium, assembly GCA_964551515.1. GTDB lineage: Bacteria > Desulfobacterota > Desulfobacteria > Desulfobacterales > UBA11574 > S5133MH16. The sequence goes on from CAZKDT010000225.1 coordinate 1,235, forward strand.
AAGGGTGCATTCGGATCAGCCTTACATTCTATTTTAGTTTCACCGGTGGAATCAGTAGCGATCCAGGGATCTCGATCCAGAGGTGAAGGCATGCAGTTGACAAGAAAATCCTGCAAGAGATCAATGCCGATATTTTTTGTGGCTGATCCACAAAGAACAGGCACAAATGTACGCGTCAATGTGCCTTTCCTTAACAAATTTTTTATTTCATCATCTGACAAGGATCCTCCTTCAAGATAGCGCTCAAGGAGTTCGTCATCCGACTCTACAATATTTTCTACAAGAGCTTCTCTCTCTTCTTCCACCTGCTCCTGCATATCATTTGGAATGTCAATCTTAGTTGCTTTGCCTTTGCTATCATATGTGAACGCTTTCATATTTATAAGATCAACAACTCCTTTAAAGTTTGCTTCGGATCCTATGGGAAGTTGAGTAATAATAGGCTTTGGCTTAAAACATTTTTCCGCATCCTTGAATGTACGGAAAAAATCCGACCTTTCCCTGTCGAGTTTATTAATAAAAATAACTGAGGGCAGGTCGAATTCATCTATAAAATCCCAGGCCTGTTCGGTTTGAACTTTTACTCCATCTACTGCATCTATTAGCACAACACTGCCGTCGGCAGCCTGCATGCAAAGCCTTGTGTCTGAAAAGAAATTCTGATCACCTGGTGTATCGATGAGACTGATTGTATGTTTTCTCCAGATGTATTGATGGAATCCGCTGCTTAAACTGATGCGACGTTTGAGTTCTTCCGGTTCAAAATCCATGATGGTATTTTCATCATCAACGCACCCTAGTCTACTGGTGACACCTGTATTATAAAGCATTACCTCGGCCAAAGAAGTTTTTCCCGCGCCTCCGTGGGCAACAAAAGCAATGTTCCTTAAACACTCAACTTTTTCAGTCATTTAAGCTCCTCTCTGGTAAAATCATTAAATGTCTCGGCCTTCTACAATTTATTGAAAATAAAAGTGTTTTTTAGATCTAAATTTTTAACTCGGGCATGGAATAATGGAATATTGGAACAGTGGAATAGTGGTTTCTAAAGAAATTCTTAATAGTTATGTTTTTTTTAAACTACGCTGTCGAGATTAATTTTTTCAATAACCCACTTTTCCATTTTTCCAAAACGCATTATTCCATCATTTCAGTATTCCAATACTCCAATTATGAGCGCTTCGTTACTCAGCATAAAATCAGCGAACTAAGTTCTTAATCTTTATTAAATGTAATCTTAGGGCCCACTCAAAAACAACTTCACATTTTGGATGCCGATGCATCCCGACTGTCTGCGTTACGAAAACTCGAAATATGCTTGATATTCCTTATGTTTTCGTGCCTTACCAGCCAGGCGCCTCAACTCCCAAAATTGTAAATTTATTTTTTCGTGAACCCTTAGAATTCAATTTTTTATATGTTTATCTGAGATAAATCAAGATCAACTTTCAAATTTTAAAGAAATAAAAAATTCTTTGTTTCCCTTTGGTCCCAATATCGGCGAAGGAATTACAAATTCGCTCAAAAGATCTTTCCCGGTAAAAAATTCCGAAAGGCCTTTAATTACCTTAGTATGCAGAACAGGGCTACGAACCACACCACCTTTCCCGACCTTACCTTTTCCCACTTCAAACTGTGGTTTTATCAGGGCTATGATCCTTGCATCTTTTTTCATAAACTTAATTACCTCAGGAACAACTATTTTAAGGGAAATAAAAGAAACATCTATTGTGATGAGATCAACAAGTTCCAAAAAAGTTTCGGCCGGCATATACCGAATATTTGTGCGATCTATAACAACAACACGAGAATCTTGCCTCAGTTTCCAGGCAAGCTGACCATAACCAACATCCACCGCAAAAACACGGCTTGCCCCATGCTGCAGAAGACAATCGGTAAATCCTCCCGTGGATGCTCCCACATCAAGGCAGACAGCTCCGGTTATATCCACATCAAGGGTTTCAAGCGCCTTTTCCAGCTTAAGGCCGCCCCTGCTTACATAGGGAATGTCTTTTCCTTTAAGAATGATTTCATCTTTTCTGTAAACCAGTGAACCGGGTTTATCCACAAGACAGTTATTAACCAGAACTTTCCCGGCCATAATAAGAGCACGGGCACGTTGCCGACTTTGCGCTAGTCCTTTTTCTACAACTACCAAGTCAAGTCTTGTTTTTTTTAATAACATCACGCATTAAACGTTTAGCTGCGTTGACTATGTTCGAAGCATCAATACCGTATTTGGACCTGAGCATTTTCTGGGGACCGTGTTCAACGAAAGTGTCAGGTATTCCGATGCGTTCAATAAGAAATCCGGGAATTCTTTGATCACACAAACATTCCATTACCGCGCTTCCAAATCCTCCCTGACGAACATTCTCTTCAACCGTAACAATACGGGGTATTTTCCTGGCAAGGGTACCGATCAACTCAGCGTCAAGCGGCTTTACAAAGCGACAATTAACAACTGTAGCAGATATGTCTTTTTCGGCAAGTATTACATGAGCGATAAGCGCTTCACTAACAGACTGGCCAATGGCCAGGATAAGAACGTCATCTCCTTTTTGAAGTACTTCACCTTTTCCAATGGTTACGGGGAGATCATAATCTTCGATTTTTACGCCCTCGACAGTTCCGCGGGGATATCGAATTGCAATTGGACCTTTATGGGCAAGGGAAGTGGTGAGCATTCTTGCCAGTTCATTTTCATCCTTTGGAGCCATAACCACCATGTTGGGAAGGTTTCTAAGATAAGACAAATCGAAAACACCATTATGGGTCGCCCCATCCTCTCCCACAATCCCTCCACGGTCAACGGCAAAAACAACCGGAAGCGCTTCAAGACACACATCATGCAATATCTGGTCATAAGCACGTTGCAAAAAAGTAGAATATATGGCCACAACAGGCTTGAATCCTTCAGTGGCCAGACCTGCGGCAAAAGTTACAGCATGTTGTTCGGCGATTCCCACATCAAAAAACCGGTCCGGATAGGCCTCGGAAAACTTTACAAGCCCTGTGCCTTCCGGCATAGCAGCGGTCACCGCAACGATTCTTTCATCTTTTTTTGCCATTTCTAATATGGTTTCGCCAAAAACCTGAGTGTATGTCGGAAGGGAATATTCTTTGTTTACACTTTCCCCCGTATCTGCATTGAAGCACCCGACACCGTGAAAATAGACAGGATTTTTTTCTGCAGGTAAGTATCCTTTGCCTTTTTTTGTTGATACATGAAGAAGAACCGGTTCGTTAAGGCACTTAATATTATTAAGTATATCGATAAGATGGTTAAGATTATGACCGTTTATCGGACCAAAATATTCGAAGTTAAAAGCTTCAAACAACATTCCCGGAGTAATAAAAGACTTAAAAGATTCTTTTGAACGCTTGGCAAATTGATAGATATCGTCACCGACTTTAGGCAAAGACTTAAGAAAATCTTTTAGTTCCTTTTTAAAATCCTGCAAATATTTTGCGGAAAAGGCACGGCTTAAAAAAGAGGATAGGGCGCCTACGTTGTGCGCAATCGACATATCATTATCATTTAATATCACTAGAATATTCTTGTTGATGTCCCCGGCCTGATTAAGACCTTCATAGGCAAGACCGGCGGTCATGGAACCATCCCCTATGATTGCGATAACCTTGGACTTATCGTTTTTTAAACGCTTGGCACACGCAATGCCAAGACCGGCAGATATGGAGGTGCTGCTATGGCCGGTTGAAAATGCGTCGTAAGGGCTTTCGCTCATACGGGTAAAGCCACATATTCCGCCATATTGACGAAGAGTATGGAATCTTTCTCTACGTCCTGTAATAAGTTTGTGAGCATAGGACTGGTGCCCTACGTCCCAAATGATTTTATCAGCGGGAGCAGTAAATACGTAATGAATGGCAATAGCCAGTTCAACGGCGCCAAGGCTCGGTGCAAGATGGCCACCGTTTTTTGACACCACGTCAATAATAACTTTGCGTATCTCAGAAGCTAAAATCGGCAGTTTAGATCTTGACAGTCCTTTTAAATCTGCCGGGGAATTTATTCTTTCAAGAAAGCTCAAGTTTTTT
>CAZKDT010000226.1:0-5280 GCA_964551515.1 uncultured Desulfobacteraceae bacterium
CAAAATAACTCGTTCTTTTAATTGCAGAGCTGCTACAAGTATTTTTTTGCCCAATTCGGTCAAAACAGTTCAACACACCGGCGATATTTTTATCGAATCGTTTGGTTAGAAGCTCTGAATGTTTCATCTGTTTATGGTAACATTATTCGTTCAATATTAGAATATTGGTTCGGGGTTGGTACCTTAAAAGTTTTTTTTGCCCTACAGGCGGATCAATTATAAAAAAAACGATCATAAAAATGACTGAGCGAAGCGACATCCATAAATCGTCAATCGTCAATTCCGGCTTTGCCGGGTTGGGAATAAAGGATTATATATGAAGCAGCAGAGTTGCGATCTTGAAATAGAAAAACACACTCAAGATATCAGTAAAAGTTGAAACAAAAGGTCCGGTAGCAACAGCTGGATCAATCCGAAAACGGTGAAACACCAGAGGAATACTTGAAGCCAAAGTTGCGGCCAACGTCATAGAACATATCATGGCAAATCCCACCACCAGGCCGAGTTCCCACATTTCAAATCCATATTTGAACTGTGCAAACAATGAAAGCATCGCACCATAAACAAAACCAAGACAGAACCCAATAGAAAGTTCTCTGAGGATAATGCGCCATATTCGGCTGATGTCGATCCGGCCCGTGGCTAAGCCTCGCATGATGCTGGCGGAAGTTTGCGTCCCCACATTACCCCCCATGCCTGAAATAATCGGCATAAAGGCGGCCAGGTAAATCAATTTTTTGAGACTTTGCTCAAAATGGCCAACAACATAACAGGCAATAATGCCGCCGATCCAGGCGGCCAAAAGCCATGGCAAACGTTTGCGGATGCTTTTAAAAATGGTCTGGGTTTCAATGTATTCCATATCTGCGCTAACGCCGGCCATTTTCAAGATATCCTCTGTGGCTTCCTCGTGGATAATGTCAATGACATCATCTACCGTGACGATTCCAACCAATTTATTATGCTCATCTATAACCGGCACCGCCAGAACATTATAATGGGCGACAATTTGGGCTACTTCTTCCTGGTCCGTATGGGTCTGGACGCTTACCACATTAGCGTCCATAATCGACTTGAGTTGTGTAGCAGGCGGGACAACGACCAATTGCCTCAAAGATACGACACCTTGAAGATAGCCGTAATCGTCAACCACATACAGATAGAACGGCATTTCAATATCGATATATTCCTTCTGCAAAGCTTCAACAGCCTCTTTTGCCGTGGTCTTTTGATTTAAAGCAATAAAGTCCACAACCATGATGCCACCGGCGGTTTTGGGGTCGTAGCCCAGCAGACCCTCAACATCCTTGGAGCCTTTCTTTGTCATGAGATCCAGAAGGGCCTTGGCACGCACATCAGAAAGTTTTCCAAGAAGGTCGGCCACATCATCGCCGGGCATCCGTTCAAGAATCTCTGCAACTTTCTCGGCAGGTTCGGCCTCGGTCAGGCTTAAGAGTATTTCTGGTTCAAGTTCACTGAAGAGCATGGCCTTTTGTTCAACCTTATCGAATAGATTAAAAAAGGCTTTCTGTTCGCTTGGTGAAAGAGACTGAAAAACGCCGGCAAGGTCTGCCGTATGGGTTTTGTTGATAATATTATGGAGGTTGTCAGTGGCTCCTCGTCTGAGGAGTTTCTTTATGTTTTTACTAAGAAGTCGGGTGCGGTCGACGAACATTGTTTAATCCCTCTGGAGAAATTTCTCTCTTATGGCAATTTGGGAACTGTGAACATAAATGATTATAGGAAGAGAATCACATCCTTGTCTTTACTTTATAACAAAACGCTATAAACTCAGATTTCTTAACAACCAAAAGCAAGACCCGTGCCAAAATCTTTAATATTGGATGATTGATTGGAAAGCAACAAAAATAGAGGGCGGGAAGATTATGTTAGCAATGATATTTGTGTCAAGGAACGGATTTTTCCAAAAGGATATGAACTTTGGGAATATTATAAATGAAATCGTGCATTTTGCAAGCCACTTTTCTTGCAAAATTGCACGATTTAAATTTCAAAGCCCCCTTGCTGTTCTGCACAACCATCTTAACCTATTGCTATTAAAACCAATCTTTTAATTGGCATCAAATCTGCTTATCAATGTTGTCATGTAGATATTTTTATTGGATTGGAACAACGTTAATAACAATGTTTAAGAAAAGGCAACAATCCATGCGATCATATGATAATAATTATAAGATCTTACTCTTTCATTCTAGTATTTGCTTCGACACTTGGCTTTATGGAAATCTGACCTTGGTTAATAGCCCGTCAACCTGCCTTCACAAGGCAACGGAAAATAATTATGATCTTATTGTAATTTTCCATAAGTTTAAGTCATTGAAAGAGCGTCATGCCCTGGTTGAACTATGCTCCGTGTTAAAAAGAAACCGCTATACCTTGCATATTCCGCTTCTCTGTCTTCTTCCATCCAAGCATAGAGAATTGCTGGAACACCTTAGGGATTCAGGAGCAAAATATGCCAGGTTTTATGATCCGAGCGATCCTGATTCTCAGAATCACATGGAAACACTTCTGGCAAAACCATCTGAAGAATGCAAGATAGGCAGGATACTCTCAGGGATATGCCCGCATATAAATTACTTTCCCATCGGCCAAAAAAATCAAGAAATATTGCATTGCGGCGCTTATCGAAACCGGTTGGTCTTGGGTTCATATCGTTTAAGACATCTGTGTGAAACATCTAACCATAAAAATTGTCCATATTTTAAATGTCCTAAATTTCAATAAAAAGTCTTTAGAAAACGCGATTTAATAAAGAGAATTGTCTTAGAATATAAGGAAAATTCGGAACGGCTATGAAAAAAACATCAACAGCTAAATCGACTCCGGCCCCGACCCCCAGTGAATTATTATCCGGATCTTCACCAAAAAAACGGCTGAATCAATGGCTTGCTACCGGGATCTGCGGGAATGATATCAGTTCTTCTTGTCTCTATGTTTCAGCCATCGCCGCGGTTTTTGCTGGTGTTTTAGCGCCGGTGGTACTGCTGCTGGTTGTTTTTCTTCTTTACCTTTACAAAAAGGTTTATACCGAAGTTGTGGAAGCACTGCCCTTGAACGGTGGAACCTATAACTGCCTGCTCAACAGCACATCCAAGTTTGCCGCCGCCCTGGCAGCTTGCATGACCATCCTTTCCTATATTGCTACGGCGGTCATCTCATCCAAAACAGCTGTGGAATACCTGCATACAATGTATCCAACATTTAGTATTATTGAAGGTACTATCTGTGTTCTTGGTTTCTTTGCCATGTTGGCTATTGTCGGAATTACCGAATCCGCAGTGGTTGCATTGACGATTTTTATTTTCCATATGGTTACGCTTGCAGCCTTTTGTGTCCTTGGTTTTGTTAGTATGCCCACTGACTTTCATATTTTCAAAGAGAACCTCGGCACATTGCCGATGGGTGAAGACCTTCTTGTTGCGATCTGCTTGGGTTTTTCTGCGGCCTTGCTCGGCATTAGCGGATTCGAAAGTTCGGCCAATTTTGTGGAAGAGCAAGACGTCGGCGTCTTTCGAAAGACCCTTCGTAATATGTTGATTGCCGTGGCTATATTTAACCCCCTGATTTCCGTTCTATCACTAAACCTTTTGCCCCTGGACCAAATTATTTTCCACAAGGATTATCTTCTTTCGGAAATGGCCCATCTCATGGGGGGGGATACATTCAAGATGATCATCGTTCTGGATGCCGCCGCCGTGCTGTCAGGGGCGGTTTTGACGAGTTTTGTGGGTGTAACCGGACTGGTTCAACGGATGGCTCTGGATCAGGTCCTGCCCCAGTTCCTGTTAAAAAAGAACCGCAGGGGGACCTCCCATCGCATTTTAATAAGTTTCTTTGTCCTCTGTTCTTCGATCCTTCTGGTTACCGGAGGAAGCCTTCTCTCTCTGGCAGGAGTGTATACCATCTCCTTCTTAGGGGTCATGACCCTGTTCGGTATCGGAAATATACTTCTAAAAATAAGACGCAAGGAGCTAAAAAGAACTTATCGGGCAGGGTGGATCACTATACTCATTGCCATAACCGCCACCAGCCTGGGAATGGTGGGAAACGTTATCATTGATTATACCAACCTCTTATATTTCTTACAGTATTTTATCCCCACAGTCTTGTTGGTTGTGCTCATGTATCTTCGCATTCCGATATTGAGAGGTGTCTTGCAGGTGCTGAACAACCTCATGACCCGGATTTTGCTCTGGCGGACAAAGATTATCGACAAAATTACTACGATAACCGATCAGAAAGTTATGCTTTTTACTCGCGGCGGGGATCTGGGAAGGTTGAATACAGCTTTCAACTATATCATGAAGAACGAATCAAGCAGATCGGTGATTGTTTTACACCTCTATAATTATCCGGAGCAAAATAAAGAGCGGGACATTCAGAACAGCCTGGATACACTCAAAAAGATATATCCCAGGTTGCAATCGAATTTGGTGGTTCGTAAAGAAAAATTCGACTCAGAAATCATCGAGGCTGTTTCTAAAGAATTCCATGTGCCGGTGAACAATATCTTTGTTGGCGCCCCCGAAGAAAAGCACTCATTTTCCATACAGGATCTTGGCGGAGTTCGCGTGATCTTCTAGCCCGGACAATCTGTTATCATCTTCATCACAGGGGGGTGTAAATCAAGACTGTTTGCTAAGATTGCCATGGCTATTTGGTGTCAGGTTTCAGGTGTCAGGAAGCATGTTCAGTTTTTTATAGACCTCAAGATCCTCCACGTCCATATAATTGCTATTGGTCACCTCGTTTTCCCCTTAATCCTGACACCTGACATTTAAAAAAAGGTTTCGGAGCCACGGTTTGTCAATATGCAAGGATAAGCCTTTACCAACGGTCTTAATTTACACCCATCGCAGGGTAAACGCATTTGATTTCGGCGCAGCGTAGCGGCGGCGTGTTTCTCTTGGAAACCGACCAACTGTTTCAAGGGCTTTAGCACGCGTTTGCCTTGATGCTCATCACCTTTGGTATTGCTTTCTTCTTTATATGATTTTAGAGTCAGTTGTCAAAATGGAAGGTTTGTGGTTTCAAAACAGCCCGGTTATATTATGAACACTAAAATATTTTCAATAAAAACAAAATTTTTCATTATCATTCTTATCCCGGCCTTGATTCTGCTTTTTGTTATATATCTGGATTATGTGCATTTAAGTTCCCTGGGCTCCAGTGCAGAGCGCATTCTGTCAAAAAACTACAAAAGTATTCAGACAGCGCAGCAGATAAGACAGCTTATGGATGAAAATCGCAACCAAA
>CAZKDT010000227.1:0-5272 GCA_964551515.1 uncultured Desulfobacteraceae bacterium
CCAACTTCTGCGTTGTGCTGCATTTCGCAATCATTCAACGTACGAAAAGTACGCTCCCTACGGGACCGGCGGATAGCCGATGATTACAAAATTTGCATGCCTTGAATTTGAACTTTTTACGAAACCGTCTAAATCGGACTTTTTACGAGTTCATCAAATAAATGGCCAAAAACAAAAAAACAAGGCTGAGAACCGGTTTTACCACAGGTACTGCTGCTGCGGCAGCAACAAAAGGCGCCATTTTATTTATTCTGGAGAGAAAAAAACCTTCAAAGGTTGAAATAGAACTGTTAACCGGAGATCATATCACCATTCCCATAAATACCTGCAACTCCGACGGAGAAAAAAAAGCAAACTGTACGGTAATAAAAGATGCTGGAGATGATCCTGACATAACTCATAAGGCAGAGATTGGAGCTGTTGTCACGCTTTTTGAAAATAGGAATAAAAGCAGTATAGTAATCACAGGAGGAACGGGAGTGGGAACAGTCACCAAACCCGGCCTTGAAATTCATCCCGGAGAGCCGGCAATAAATCCTGGTCCTCGACAAATGATCACTCAAACGGTAAGAGAAATTCTAAAAGAAAAGAAAATAAGCATGCCGGTTAAGGTGGAAATCTTTGTTCCTGAAGGGAAAACCCTGGCCCGAAAAACATTAAATGAAAGGCTGGGAATCGTCGGAGGCATATCGATTCTGGGAACCACGGGTATTGTAACACCCATGTCCCATGATGCATATATTGCAACCATCCAATCATCCATGTCGGTTGCCAAAGCTTGCGGTATCACAAAATTGGTCCTGACAACAGGGCGCAGGAGTGAAAGATATTCACAGGCACTATGGCCGAACTTGCCTGAAGAATCGTTTATTCAGATCGGCGATTTTTTCCGTATGTCTTTGGAAGAAGCCTCTAAAAAAGGATTTGTATCAATCACGTTAGCGGCTTTTTTCGGCAAATCCCTAAAAATGGCTCAAGGGCTTCCCCATACCCATGCTGCCAAATCCAGATTGACCATGCATAAGCTTGCAGACTGGTCCCTTGAATTAACAAAAAATAAAGCATTTTCAGAAAAAATTTTATCGGCCAACACTGCCCGCCATGCATTCGATTTCATTCTTTACCAATACCCGGAAGTTATCTTGCATGTTGGAAAACAGATGGTGAAGTCAGCAGAATTGTTTGCGGGCGCTCATGTCCACATTCGTGGAATTATTTTCGATTACAATGGGAATATGGTCTTTAATTCCGATTCACGTTCATAATCCGGGTTCAAGGGCATTATCATGAAAAAACCTGTATCCATAATCGGAATGGGATTATCACCAAAGGATCTCACCCAAGAATATTTCGGGCTCATCCGGCACGCAGATATTCTTGTAGGAGGAAAACGACTCCTTGATTTTTTTACCGATTCTCCGGCTCATAAAAAAGAAATTACCAAAGATATCAAAGGAATAATCGAATATATTAAAAACCGGATGCAAAAAAACAACATAGTGGTCCTTGCATCAGGCGACCCGCTTTTTTTCGGTATCGGTTCCTTGTTAATAACCTCTTTAGGCCGGGAAAACGTTTTGATATATCCGAATATATCTTCGGTTGCCGCAGCCTTTTCCCGCCTCAAGATACCCTGGCACGACGCCCATATCATCAGTTTACACGGCAGAAACAGAACCAGGGCGCTTTTACCGATTCTGGCGAAAAAGAATAAAGTCGCCGTTTTTACCGATCCTGATAATAGTCCTACCTGGCTTGCAAATTATTTGCTTGAAAAGGGGATATTCGATTATAATATGTGCGTTCTGGAACAACTGGGAACGTCTTCCGAGCGGATTGAATGGTATCTTCCTTCAGAGGCTTCCGGAATCCGGTTTTCAGAACCGAACCTGGTTATTTTGAAACTTCGTGAATTACGTTCAGAAAAAATCACGAAAATCTATCCCGGGATGCCCGAATATTTATTTGATCACAAAGAAGGGCTTATTACAAAGGCTGAAATCCGAGCGGTAACCCTTTCCAAACTTCGCCTGATGCCAGATCACATCATGTGGGATCTGGGAGCTGGAAGCGGTTCTATTTCTATTGAAGCGTCTATTTTTATTAGACTCGGCAGAATTTTTGCCATAGAAAAAAACCCGGACAGGATCATCCAAATTGAAAATAACCGGAAACGTTTCAATGTAAAAAATCTGGAAATTATACAATCCGAGCTTCCGGACGACCTTGATAACCTGCCTGCTCCTGACCGTATATTTATCGGCGGCGGCGGAAAGGATCTTGAAAAGATTATAAGGGGTTGTTCAGTTTATCTCAAGCAGGACGGGCTTATCGTCATTAATACGATTCTCATTTCTAATATTGAAGTTGCCATGAGCACGCTTAAATCCCAAGGTTTTATAACTGATATCGTCCAGATTCAGATCGGTCGCGGCCAGGAAATGCCGTGGGGAAAAAGGCTTGACGCAGAAAACCCCGTATGGATTATTTCCGGAGAAAAAAGGAAACCATAATGACAGAGTTTACAAATACCGTTATTTTTGCCGGCGCAGGTCCGGGTGATCCCGAACTCATTACCGTAAAAAGTCAACGTGCACTTGAAAAAGCCGACATTGTTATTTACGCAGGCTCACTGGTGCCCGAAACTGTTTTAAAATGGACAAGGCCCGGAACCACGCTATTAAACAGCGCTTCAATGCACCTTGAAGAAATTATCGATGCAATGGAAAAAGGCTACAATGACGGCAAGTGTGTATTACGGCTCCACAGCGGAGATCCGAGCCTTTATGGCGCCATCTTTGAGCAGATGGCGGAATTGCAAAAAAGGTCGATTCCGTTTACGCTGATACCCGGCGTGACAGCCGCTTTTGCCGCAGCCGCATCCATGGGAATAGAGTATACGCTTCCTGAAGTTTCCCAGACGCTTATTTTAACGCGTATGGCCGGCAGAACACCGGTGCCCGAGACGGAATCGCTGGAATCCCTCGCAGAACACAAAACGTCAATGGCCATATATCTCAGCATGAGCATGGTTGATGACGTTGCAAAGATACTGGAAAAAGCATATGGCAAAGATGCGACCTGCGCAGTTGCGTTCCGTGTAAGCCAACCTGATGAAAAAATTATTTTTACAAGCATTGAAGAATTGCCGGAGAGCGTTAAAAAAGAAAATATAACCCGTCAGGCTCTTATTATTGTCGGAAAGGTTTTAGATGTATGTTCAGGTGAACGCAGCCATAAATCAAAACTTTACGATAAGGATTTTGCCCACGGTTGCAGAGGAACAAAATAATAGTGATGGATCACCGCAAAAAATACATGGTCGCAATCTGGGCCATTACACCAAAAGGCGCAAATCTGGGCCGGAAAATCGCAGAAAGTCTGTCCGATGTTGATCTGTATCTTTCTTCGAATCTGGAAAGATCAAATATACCCTCTCATACATTCAAAAGACTCTCCGGCGCCCTGCCCCGCTTTTTCAATAAATACAACGGTCATATTTTTATCATGTCTACAGGTATTGTTGTTAGAATTATTGCACACCTCCTGAGGCACAAAACGGTTGATCCCGCCGTTGTTGTTGTTGATGAGCTGGGAAATCATTCCATAAGCCTTGTTTCCGGCCATATTGGCGGGGCCAATATGCTTGCAGATAAAGTTGCCGGATTAATCGGAGCGGATCCGGTTATCACAACGGCCACAGATATACACCGTGTACCCTCAATTGATGTTCTTGCCATAGAAAAGGGGCTTTTCATTGAGAACCCTGATGCAATAAAAGGGGTAAACATGGCATTTCTTTCCGGCGACAAGATATATTTTCATGATCCTTTTGGCCTGCTTATGGATTCAATACCAAAAACAAACCTTATTTTAGATGCCGGTTCAAACGGGAATGATCAGGAAGATATTCCAAAAACATATTTAAAAGAGATATCCGGCGTCTTTATTTGTGATGTCCGGTTTGATTTGCCCCCACAAATGCTGATACTGAGACCCGAATCACTGGTTGCAGGGGTCGGGTGCAATCGAAACACAAGCATGGAAGAAATGAAAAGCTTCCTTCATGAGGTGCTTGAAAAATTCAGGCTCTCTTTTAACAGCCTTAAGTGCATTGCGACAATAAATATAAAAAAGGATGAACCCGGGCTTTTAGCCCTTTCAGGGGAACTCGAACTGCCCATAACGTTCTATGACCGGGAAGAATTAAATCAGATAAAAACCATCGAGACTCCGTCTTTGATGGTGGAAAAATTTACTGGAGTAAAAAGCGTATGCGAAGCAGCAGCAATTCTTGCGTCAAACAACGGAAAGCTGATCGTTCCCAAGCGCTCAACCCGGAACGTGACCATAGCCATAGCAAGAAAATCCTTTATGTGATAGGAATTGGCCCAGGCAGTCTGGATTATTTATCAAAACGGGCACATGATATCCTTAAAACAGTTGATGCCGTTGCAGGCTATACAACTTATATTGATCTGATCCGCCCCCTTATTAAAAATAAGGATGTCATAAGCACTGCAATGACCAAAGAAGTGGCGCGCGTTACGGCAGCCATTGATATTGCTCTGTCAGGAAAATCGTGTGCTATTGTTTCAAGCGGTGATCCTGGAATTTATGCCATGGCCGGGCTTGCTTTAGAGATATGCAAGATGAGAAAAATCCACGTGACAGCGCCTTGTTCCCGGGAAATGGCTTTAAGAGAAAAAGCCACACTTTCTATTGAAATCATTCCCGGCATACCGGCCCTGTGTTCCGGAGCGTCACTTTTAGGAGCGCCGTTAAACCATGATTTTGCGGCCATAAGTCTCAGTGATCTTTTGACCCCTTGGGAGCTTATTGAACAGCGAATAGAAGTAGCGGCAAAGGCGGATTTTGTGATTGTCCTTTATAACCCGAAAAGCAAGCGAAGACAAAGGCACCTTGAAACCGCTCAGAAGATTATACTAAAATACAGGGATAAAAATACCCCTGTAGGAATTGTGATGAGGGCCATGCGCAAAGGGCAGGATGTAAAAATTGTTCCCCTTAAAAATTTGCACAAGGCAACGGTAAACATGCAGACAACCGTGTTTGTTGGAAGCAGCGCATCTTTTGACTATCTCGATTTTATGATAACTCCCAGAGGGTATGGTGTAAAATATTCGGGATATATTTTATGAAAGGATATATACAGGTTTACACCGGAAACGGAAAGGGAAAAACCACAGCCGCTTTGGGCCTGTCCATAAGGGCCGCCGGTGCGGGGTTGAAAGTATTTATTGCACAGTTC
>CAZKDT010000228.1:0-5222 GCA_964551515.1 uncultured Desulfobacteraceae bacterium
CCATCGCCATTGTCTGTGAATCCGCCGCCTGTGAATTTGCCTGCGGACATATAGGTATTAATGAAAGCCTGAAGATCATCGTAGGTTGGTGTGCCGAGTTTGTTTATTCCTACGTGCTCAGCGGGGATCTTTGCGCCGTCTACCGCCGGTTCGTATGTTCCTGTAGATGAATGATAAACAAGCCCCGGGGGTGACGCAGGCGGCCCTGCGAAAGACAGCATTGGGGCAAGAAATAAAATTGCGAAAAAAAGACATAATTTTTTCATAAATTCACGCCGAGTAACCGGCGCCTCCCTTTCAGGTTAAAGATTATCGGTATGTCGTCTGCCGGACCAAAGTTATTTCAACCGTAGTTTCGGCACCGTTAACAGCGTTGTTATCAATGTCCATATAGACCGGTCCGTTAATAGGATGGTATCTTGAAAGCCCGATATCGTTTGTAGCCGAATTATCCACCTGGTTTTCACCATCTCCGTTAAGCATGTCTTTATCGTTGGCACTCTTCACGCCGTCTCTTCCGTCCCGGATATAAAAATCGCTGTTGTCTGTCGGGCCTGTAGCGCCGTTGGTGATGACTATTTTAAAAACATACCACCCGTGCAGGTCAATTGGTATATCGGTGTCGGGGAAAGAAGCATCGGCAGCGTCAGCGGTAAATTCCGCTTTGATATAAAGCATATCAGTTGTGTTCCTGATTTTACTCAATATCGGATCGAAAGTGAATGAACAGCTTCCAGCCGCCATGGCAGTACTGTATATCCCCATGATAACAACCAGTAAAAACATTATTTTTTTCATCTCTCTTACCTCCGGCTTTGCCAGGGTTTGCCCGGCGTTAAAATTTAACCATGTAATTCTTCAATTTTCTTTAATACCTTCTCTTGTTTTCGAGTAAGCTCTTTAAGCAGTTTTATTTGCAGCTTTTGAGCTTTCCTAACCGGCATATTGGGGCTTCTCCTTATAGCCATATCATATTTTTTCTTAAAATCCCACTTAATTTCGTTAAGCTCACTCGCGTATTCGTGTAACCTGTTTGCAAGCTCCTGAGTATAATCAATTCTTCTTACTTTTAATCCAAGAGCAACGTCAAAAATAGCCTCCGGGATACTTCTTGTTCTCCCAGCCCAATCGGTTTCACCTTTCATGGCCGACATTAATTTATTGTATGAATACGATCCAGCTAAAGACGGAGCAGCCTGCCGCCATAATTGTGTTCCGATTTTTTTTGAATATTCAGCCCAAGTATCGCTTTTTAAGGTCAACGGTTTCCCTGTGAACATAATTTCATTCATGCCTATTTCAGCAATTGCAATCCACAGCGGGTGACTCGGGAGAAACGGGCGGCCGACAAGCCTTGACTGGCCCCATTGTTCTGCGATATCGCCCCATGGCATAATGTATGACAGATCTAAATATGCCGATCTGCCGTACCGGTCTTTTTTTACCGGTATTCTTAAATGCGCCAGTTGTCCAGGGAGAAGGCTTTTCCGCATATAATCAGGGAGAACCTTTTTTTCTCTTTCAATTTCATCGTCAGATTCACCATACAGCCTGCGGGTAATTTCTTCTACTACCTTCATCAATATCAATATGTTTATGATCTTCCATGGCTTCCGTATTGCTGTTTCCGCAAATCTGGGCATAGCCTTGTATGAATTACCGGTAATAAAAATTTTTCCGTTTCTTCTGGCAACCCATGTTCCACTATCTGTACTTGGGCACCAAACAATGCCTTTATATTTTTTTATTTGCGGTGGATTTCTTTTTAATTGCCTTGTTTTTTTTGCGGTCACTGGCAAGGATAAGCCATACCCGTCTGTTTTTTTACTCCATCCACACTGCTTCCCCAACATAACACAAAGAATTTGAAAATTTTCTGCGGTTTTATTATTATTTTGAGTAAATATATCATTTCCACCGTTTTTAGGCCGATATCCATCAGCCAAGATCATAGTTTCATACAGTATTTTTAATTGTTTTTTGGTTAATTTTCTTAAAAAATTTACTGTTAATTGTTTATTTTTAGTATAACATACAACCTTATCTCTTATTTTAGCCGGTATATAATATGCGTGGTCAACTCCGTTCCCGTTTTTAAATTTTCTTTTTTGAACATTATATTTTGATATCCCTATCCTTTCTCGTATTTTTTCTATTTCAGCTCTTCCTGAAAGATTTGTTTGATTGATAAAAAAAGCATTGCTATTTTTTACTATATACCCATCCGTAACAATCCATCCGACAAGACGAACTATATCATCGCTTATTGTTTTAACCTTTGGCGCAGAATATTCGTTTGCCGCTACAACAATTTCGTCTGATGGTTTAAGATTTTTTGTTTCAACAATTGTTTCATAGGCGATTTTCTTTTGGTTTCCTCTGGGGCCTTTATATTTATATTTTTTAACAACATTTCTATGGTTTGGCGTAACCAAAATATCAAGCGTTCTTGTTTTAATTGAATACATCTCTCCAGTATAATCAAATTTGTAGACTTTTTTAATTGGTTGCCAAACTAATTTTTTAGTATTAATTTCATAGCCAAGAGTCACATCGGTTTTAGTTATTTCATCACGGTATTTCCAACCGTCGCTTGTTAAAATTTGCGTATCATCTGAAACACAAAACGTAATGAATGGCGAATACCAGCGTTTCAGATGCCTGATCCATGGCGGTATCTTGGTGTAATTGAATAAATATTTTTCAGCTTTTTTATACGACTCTTCAATGCTTTTGCCTTTTTTACGCTCATTGATGTAAACAGCGGTTTTAAATAACTGCTCATTCATCTGGTACCAATCAGCCGGCTTGCTTGCATACTTCAATATCGTTGAAGGGATTTTTTGGAAAAAGCTCTTGTCGTCCAGATTATAAGCGTCATCCAAGAAAGACTTTATGGTTTCTGCCTGCGCCCATTCGTTTCCAAGAAGCGGAGTATCGGCAATTTCCTTTGTCCATTCGGTAGTCCGTATCATCGACGCAATGGCTTCTTTATATATGTCAACCCTGTACGGAGCAAGATCCGCAAAATAAGCAAGCACGATATTTGACATAAAGTTTCTGCCGTGGGTGGCTGGGTTCCATACAACCTTTCCAGTCTTCCATAACGTAAGGGCGGAATCCCATGCTTTTATGAAATCATTCCTCGTTTTCACTGCCTGATTGAGATCATCCCAAATGTATGGGTCAACAAGCGCCCCGGACAACGGTCCCAGCCTGAAAGTCTCGGGCAAAGGTTTAAAGCCATTTTTTTGAGCACGATCAAGCTGATCATCGGTAAATTCTTTTCGGATACGTTTAACGCGTTTGTCACCCGTCTTGACCCATACCTCTGTTGTTTCAGGGAGGATAGACCATTTTTCATTCGCTGCAACCCTGTTAAACAGCTTCATCATTTCCATGTCGTGAAATTCTTCGGACAGCCCCTTATAAACCAGATATGGCGTGTATCGTTTTTGCTCGAATACCTTTTTTTGGTACAATGACGACAAATCATCTCTTCGTCTCTTTGTGTATGAAAGATTTGTTGTGCGCCGTTTTTTTCTCGGGAATAGCTGCTTCACCTGTTCAAGAAACTTTTTCTCACCCAGGATACCGTCTTTTAAATGACGCAGATATTTTTTGCCGGACATCCGGTAATGGAGCCTGATGCGCTCCAATTTACTGTTTCTCTCACGAACAAGCTTATTGATATCTTTAAGCAGACTCGCTCTGGCTTTGGCCATCATTGCCGGGCTATATGTTTTTTCCTTGTAGACCTCCTTGGTAACAGCGTATTGGATAGTTCTTTCAACTTTGGTGCGGATCTCTTTAACGGTGCTGTCTTTATCAGTCTTAATATCGGCAACACTTTCTTTGACCCGCTGAATCATTATATCGGCTTCGCCTTCCGCAAAACCCCTGTTAAGCAAAGCTTCTTTGATTCTGGCCTCATTCGCCTTTATTGCTTTTGAAATTTTTGTTTTAATTTTCCCGCGGCCGGTAAATGTTTCCTCAGAGATAATTTCTTCAGAAATATTTTTTGCAGTTTTTCTGATTTTCTGCCGTGATACTTTTATTATCGGTTTTAACTTTGCTTTCAGTGTGTCAATTCGTTCGTTTAAAGCGTCAATCTCCTTAAAAGACTTGGCAATTTCCTTACGTGTCATTGCACGAAACCGGTTATCGGGTCCTAAGATTCCAAGCTCCTGCAACTCGCCTTCAAGCTTTTTAAACTGTTTCATAGCCTCAATGGCCGCACTGTACCGCTCAGGGGCTACAGTGATAGAACCCTCGATAATTTGCCCGGCCCTGGTTTTTTCGGCTGCTGAAAACTTTTGAATCGTATCGGCAAGCTCTTTAAGTTTTTGCCGATATTTTTGGATTTTAAATTCAGCTTCATCACGAACAGCAACAAATGCAGGATCTTTTTTATAATCAAGAATTATCCCTTTATTGATCTCATCGACAAGTTTTACTTTATCGCCTACTTTCCGCGGCGCTGTTTCAGACCAAAATTTCCACAATGGTGAACCAATTGTTTTATCGTACTGTTTTTTAAGCCACTGTTTGGGCTTGCTGAGCAAATGAATAGGGATGCCGCTGTAAAGCGTTGTTCCATCTTCAGGTAAATTTTTTAACGCTTCCGGGTCGTGCAATTCATTAACGATCTCGCTATCGGAATACCCTGCTTTCCTGAGTATCGTGGCAACATCGGAATCACTTAACAGCTTGTTGACTTTTATTGCCCCGCCTATTATCCATGCACCGCCCTGCATTTTGTTTGTTTTAAACTGATAATGACCATCGGCCGGAACCTTGTCTCTGATGTCTTTTGTTTTACTTTTGTCCGCAATAGCCTGCCAGTCTTTGTCGGCAGGTATTTCAACTTCGGCCCAAACCCTGTCAGATGCGATTTTCCCGGTTGTTTTTTGCCTTAAATGAGGAGCTATGGGCAAAACGCCTGCGTGCCATCCAGGACGATCTGCGAACCCCTTAGTGGGTATAAACTCCGCTTTCAGCCATGCGCCGGTTTCGGTCGACTTTGTTTTGCCTATGAACAGCGGGAATATTTGACCGGGCTTTGTTTTAAGTGTTCTGAAAAGTTTATACGCTTTAATGGTTTTTTTGGGGGCATAATCTTCATCGACGCTATATTTGACACCTTCTGTTTCACCGACTGAAAACATCGGCATTCCCTCAGAAAGTGTCTTGGATTTCATTTCCGGGGTTATGGGAAGTGA
>CAZKDT010000229.1:0-5211 GCA_964551515.1 uncultured Desulfobacteraceae bacterium
CGTACGTTGAATGATTACGAAATGCAGCACAACGCAGAAGTTGGACTTTTTACGAAACCGTCAATTTTAAAATTTGGTTGTTGGTCGTCTTTTACCGAATAAAACTTCACAGGGAGCGTTTTTGGTTACATGTTTTTCAAGTTTATTACACCACAGTGACTGAAAAGTTCGGCAGCTTCCATCCAGAGCGTCAACCTTTGCAAAGTCGGCATACTCACAGCGTAAGTCACACCATTTGATCTCATGAGTTGTAATACCGGCGTTTTTTTTCATACCTAACCCTGACAGGCCCGGCCTCTTGCCAAGCGGCGTGAGGCGGACGGGCCGGAACCAAGAAATATTTTCCACCAAGGCACCAGACACGAAGGGTTTTATTTTGTTATTCTTTCCCTCCGGGGCAGAACCCCTCTGGGGCGGTGCCTTAGTGTCTTGGTGCCTTGGTGGCGAAAAAAAAGTTAATGCAGAATTCATGTCATAAGAAATTACGCTTAAGAAATCTAAAAATCAAGCTCTTTCTTTGTGAAAAAGGCCGTGCCGTATATTCCATGAAGCTGGGCTTTTGTCTGATGCGCCCGCCAGTATGCGCCTGAAACCTTCATAAGCTTTATGGTTTTGATAAATCCTGTGTGGGGAAGATGCGGGCCGCGGCATGAATCCGTAAAATCGTCATGTTTATAAAATGAAATGGTTCCTTTTTCCAGTTCAGAAATCATTTCGAGTTTATACGGTTCGTTTTTGTAAAACTCTAAAATGAAAAGATGACAAAGAATACAGTAAGGTTAAAATAGGCTAAACGGAAAGTCTTCTTGTCAATTAAATAACTTGATTTTTCTCAAAAAATATATTATTTTTTAAACAATCAATAAAGACCTGTTCTTAATTGGCAGGACGGTTTCGTTCTAAAGGAAAGCTCTGTTTGTCAAAGTAGCAACCTGAAGTCTGGAACTATGAGAATTTTTTGAAAGGAGGGTGTTACTATGGCTGATGGAATTGTAAAATGGTTTAATAGCAGCAAAGGATATGGCTTCATTGAGCAGGAAGATGGTCCTGATGTATTTGTTCATCATTCAGGGATTAATGCAACCGGTTTCAAGACTCTTGATGAAGGCGACCGAGTAACCTTTGACATAGAGCAAGGCCAGAAAGGTCCTGCTGCGGTAAATGTAACTGTGGTTTAGCTTATCATTTCTGAATTAAAAAAGGGCATTCCATGAAATTGCGATGGAGTGCCCTTAGCATTTTGATTGCGATATTAAAAGGATTCGGATTCGTGGAGATGCTTACCTAAATTGAGCGATTGTCGAGGTTGCCACAGATACAAGGAAGATGTTGTTCCGCTATGGTCACCTATGCGGGACGGCATCTGACGCAGTAGATGCGATAAGATCGACAATCCCAAAGGGTTTAGTGATATCTGCCCTTGACTCATAAGATATAATTGAAAGAACCAAGAGTGACGGCTTCGTAAAAAGTCCAATTTTTGCGTTGCGCTTCATTTCGTGTTCATTTCGGTGTACATAAGTACGCCTCATTCCACGAAATTCGCGATGCCTTGAACTTGGTCTTTTTACTTTGCTGTCTCAATTTTAACTTTTTACGAGTTTATCAAGAGTGGAATTGATTCTTTGACTTTGAGGCAAAGCTTCGCTAATTTTTTGCTCGAAACATATTGACACGCTCAAATTGTTTTTCTATGTTTTTAGGATGAAAGCCTATCAACTTACAATACCAGCAAAAAACAAACCCGGCGTCCTATGTCAAATTACTTCAATCCTTTCCCGGAAAAAGATCAATATTCGATCTGCTTCGATAACTTCTTTTGGCGATTCGGGGCTCATCAATCTTATTGTAAACAACCCCAAACAGGCCCAAAAGGCGCTCAGCAAAGAAGGCATTCCTGCCGAATTAAAAGAAGTTATTGCGGTGCTGATTGAGGATCGTCCTGGTGGGCTTGATAAACTTTTACAGATTCTTTGCGCTGAAAATATCAATATTGAAAATGGTTATGGCTTTGTAATAGAAAGTCGGAAAAATGCAGTCTTTGTTTTAGAGATTAAAAATTCGTTACGCGCCAAGGATCTGATTGAATCATCTGGATATCAGACTCTTACACCCCAGCAGCTTTCCGAGATTGAGCCGTTTCACTATGTGGGATATTAAATAAACACCGTTAGCCGCTACTATGGCCGTCTGAACAATGCTGCTATAAATATTCAACAAATTTTGGAGCTAGGGACTTATAAAATGGGTTTAATTGTACAAAAATTTGGCGGCACATCAGTCGCTGATCTTGAACGGATTCGCAATGTCGCAAAACGGGTTGCAAAAACCTATGACCGGGGCAATGACGTGGTTGTCATTCTGTCAGCTATGGCCGGAGTCACAGATAATCTGATCGATATGGCAACCCAGATCATTGAATCACCAAATAAACGTGAACTCGACGTTCTTCTGTCTACCGGCGAGCAGACAACGGCGGCTCTTCTGGCAATAACCCTAAATGCCATGAACTACCCTGCCCTGTCCATGCTCGGGCACCAGGCCAAGCTGGTTACAGATTGCACCTTTGGTGATGCACGAATCATCGAAATCGGTACCGAGTATTTTATAGACCTTATCAAAAAACGGAATATTGTCGTAGTGGCTGGATTTCAGGGGTGTGATATCAAAGGAAACATTACAACTCTCGGTCGGGGAGGATCAGACACGACCGCCGTGGCCATCGCCTCTGCCCTGAAGGCGGATCTTTGCGAAATCTATACCGATGTAGATGGTATATACTCCGCCGATCCCAATATCTGCGAGAAAGCAAGAAAGATTAATAAAATTTCCTATGATGAAATGCTTAACATGGCCAGTCTTGGCGCCAAAGTCCTGCAGATCCGGTCCGTGGGATTTGCTAAAAAATATAATGTCCCGATTCATGTAAGATCATCTTTCACTGAGGAGGAAGGAACCATGGTTGTTAATGAAGACGCCGGTATGGAAAGTCTTATTGTATCCGCAGTTACACACGATAAAGATCAAGCTCGCATTACCCTTAAAAAAGTTCATGACCAACCCGGAGTAGCAGCCAAGATTTTTTCACCCATTGCCGAAGCGGGAATTATTGTGGATATGATCATTCAAAATACACGAGCTCAAGGTCAAACGGATCTCACATTTACAGTCCCTAAAAAAGATTTTCAAGCGGCCATGAAAATCGAACGGAAGGTAGCGGATGAAATAGGCGCAGTGGACGTTCTGGGCGATAAAAATATTGCCAAGGTATCTGTTGTGGGTGTTGGGATGAAAAACCACTCCGGAGTCGCATCAATAATGTTTAACACTCTGTCCAGGGAAAATATCAATATAATAATGATCAGCACTTCGGAAATAAGAATTTCCTGTATTATTGAAGAAAAGTATACCGAGCTTGCGGTTCGCGTTCTTCACACCGCATTTGGGTTGGACGATCAAGATTAATCCAGATCAGCCTGGGTTTCTTATGAAAAAATTTGATATTGATCAAATGGTTTTCACTATCGTATTGACAGTGATAATTCTTGGTGTCATAATCTACAGAATTCTTTATCCTTATTGACAAAGATTGCTTCTGCCAATCAACACTACCACCATGAAAAAAATACTCCTTCCTTTTTTTATTCTCAACGTCTTTCCGGCACTGCTTATGGCCCAGGTACTTTTAGATTCCCCCAAATATCAGAAGGCCAGGGAAACAATGGTCTTATTGCAAATCCGTTTACGGGGCGTATCAGATAAAAAAGTACTAAACACCATGAACCAAGTCCCCCGGCATCGTTTCGTACCCGAAGAACTCGCTTCTCAGGTTTACGCGGACCACCCCCTTTCCATCGGTCAGGGCCAGACTATTTCCCAGCCATATATACCCTATAGTTGCATAAATAACATGACAAAATGGATTTAAAAGCAATAATTACAAGCTATTCAATCTGTTTTAACTGTTCTGTTGGAATGAACTCCAGATGGCATCTTAAAATCAGTGAAAAACAGCCCTGTTATTTACCCTGCGGGAAAGCCGGAGGACTCCAGATCCGGCGTTGCCAATGGTTCGCACTAGATTTACTATGGCTTTATCCTTGGCACCCTGGCTTTGAAGCCCCCCCGACTTTTGCAACGTTAGGAATAACCAAAACCAAAACAATTGGACAAAAATAAAAATCGCTGATAAAAATAGTCAAAACTTCAAATCAAATTAAATAGTGGTGAGAATGAGAATTCTTTTGATAATTTTAGGTTTGATTTATGTGTTAAGTCCTTATGACCTTCTGCCCGAATATTTTTTAGGATGGCGGGGTTTGCTTGATGACCTGATTCTTCTGTACTTTGGATGGCGATTTTTGCAAAATCCTAGCCGGAAACAATCCGGCGCCCAAAGTTTTTACCAGCAACGCCGCCAATATTTCGAACAAAATAAAGGAACTAACAAAAATAAATTCTCCGGAACGGGCTCCGGATTCAAAAAGGCCGGCCCAGAAAAGGATCCTTACACGGTATTGAATATTCCCAGAAATGCATCACAGGAAGAAATCAAGAAAGCCTATAAGCAACTTGCCAATAAATACCATCCTGATAAAGTGCTTCATTTAGGAGATGAATTCAAAAAACTGGCGGAAGAACGCTTTAAAGAGATACAGAAGGCTTATCAAGAATTGAACCCTAACTAGTTTCCATCCAGAAATGGCCCTTTTCCGCAATCTCTGCGGCTGCCCCGCCTGCCCTGTAAAACCGTTGTTGCTGTCGTTACACCGGGGCCTGCTCTGTTGAACCGGGTACCCTTTGGGTTTTCATCTGGTGTAGCTCCGGAAGAGATACCGAGGTTATGTTCAAAAAATAACAGTGTCAACAACATAGCGGCTATTGGTTGTAACTCAAGACCGTTGTTTGCTAAGATTGCCATGGCTATTTGCTTTCAGGTGTCAGGAAGCATGTTCAGTTTTTTATAGACGTCAAGATCCTCCACGTCCATATAATAGCTATGGGTCACTATCAACTCTCATTATGGCGCCAAATTCATTTCCAGATACCGTGTGAGTGGCATTTTGCCACGATGTTTCGCGGCCGGAAAGCTGCTCTCACAGGGATATCTTTTCAAAATGAGAATTGCTATTGGTCACCTCGTTTTCCCCTTAATTCTGACACCTGACATTTAAAAAAAGGTTTCGGAGCCACGGTTTGTCAATATGCAAG
>CAZKDT010000230.1:0-5205 GCA_964551515.1 uncultured Desulfobacteraceae bacterium
TGATATTAAAAGCATAATTTTCTTCTTGAAAATAGTTTATGCAGGTTTTAGGTGTATTGTTAAATGGTTCTCCTACCTATGTCTTAAATGCGGGTCAATCCGAATCTTTCAACAATTTTTGGGAAATAATTTCACCCCATAATAGTTCTTGAGCCAGAGGTAAGAGGTCGGCGTTCTCTCGCCGTCGCTACCTCCATATCCAGCATAGTAAGGTGAATTTGTTAAGGCTGCGTAACGGAGTGCAGCACCCGAAGGGCCTGGTCTTAGATGCTATCCTCTGAACCGATGGTATATACAAGAAAATGGACGTTTGAAAAAATCCGGATATAACCAAGAATCATAAGGTTATGTTTTTATCGGGTAATACGGCGGGTTGCTGAAGTGATGGGTGTGGGAATTGGGCAGGTAACGGCTTTCGGAAAATCACCGCAAACAGTTAAACCGGCATGGCCGGATCCAAAATATCCTGGCCACCCACGAATATGAAAACACAGACTGGTTTTTCAACATGGTTTTGTGTGTTTTCATGGTAAAGTATGAAGTCTTTTGTGTTGTTGGGCGCATCGAAAGCCTGGCATGACAACCGTTGAAATTGGAAAAAGCCAAATATATGCCAATCAGCGGTAAATTATTCATCTATAAAGGGTGAAAAGATTGAAAGAGAAAACAGATTTGAGCTGACAGGGTAAAAACGCATAATATCATGGAGTCTCCCATCCATCTCACGGATCAAGTCCGGGGCAGGCCTTGATCTGGCACTGACTTCTCAATAAATTCCTGTCGGGTCAGGCGGCGGGGTGTGTTTTGAGCTGTTACCACCCCGTCCCACTGCACCAAAATTTTCCCCGAACTTTTTAGAATTGCACCATCTCAGGTGGCATAGATTACACAAAGCAAATCCAATAAATATTTTTAATTAAACCGGCATGGCCGGATCCAAAATATCCTGGCCACCCACGAATATGAAAATACAGACTAGCTTTTCAACACGGTTTTGTGTGTTTTCATGGTAAAAGCATAAATTTCTTTTTGAAAATAGTCTATGCAGGTTTTACATTTATCTTTTCATATTCATTACCTCTTTCTATAGGTTAGTGAATGGAGCTGCAAAAAAAATTCATCAAAACTTGAAGATCATACGTAGCCCGGCCATATCCTCACTATCAACTCTATTTTTGCCCGCCGGGTTATCACTATCACCGGTCCGAATCCCATCCCCATGCAAATGGACATAATTAAGCTGCCAGCGTACCATCGGGTTCCATGTCCACGAAAGTCCCAGGGTAAATTCATCTACCCTGTCTGCGCCTTTCAGGATTGTATAATCCTTTCCTCCATAACTATGTCTGTTGAATAATGAGTCACTGGTTTTGGTTTTGGTGTAACGCGCAAGGATCTCCCATGCCCCGGTTCCGGTTAAGTGAACAAAATCAAAATTCGATCTCGGCTTCGGCTGGTGCCATCCAAAGTTGCTGACCTCCTTTTGCTCACCGGTCAGGAAGTAGCTGACCCAGGTACTCCAGGATCTGACACTCCCGTCCTCGCCGATTACTTTATGACCATCCACAAATACGTTTATGTCATCGTACCGCGCAACAAGGCATTCAGAACTTAAAGTGAACGGCCCATTGATGTAATGGAGTTCGACTCCATATCGGTCTCTGCTCTTGATTTCTCCGCGGCCGCCATTACTTTCAGTTTCCCATGTCCAGAATTTATCATCTCTTACGGCGGCCCCATAGCCCCTTTTTTCAAACCTTTTGGTGGGCACTGACTGCCTGCCTATTGCACCCTCAACCACCAGATGAAGACCCTCAAGAAATGTTCCTTTATGATTTTTAAACGGGGTATAAAATAGACGGGCTATATAGTCCTTGTGATCGTCAATGTCCCCTTTATTATTATCTTTATCCATACCGGCCCCGGTAAATGCGCCCAGATTCCATGTCAATGTGTTTTTCAGGGTATTACCCCATAACCAAAAGCCCCTGTCAAAATAGGGATAGATCGGCGTATTCGCGCCTCGTTCAAGGAAATTGACATTATTATCTTTTGTCCACCAGGCGGTACTGAAAGGAGGTTTCATCTGTCCGACACGGATGTGGAACCAGTCCCTGAATTTATAGTCTGCCCAGGCATTACGGATATAAGGAGAATCGGCAAATTCGGCCTGAACCCTGAAACGGATGTATTTGTACCACATGCCCTGGAAGTCCATGCGGGCGCGGCGGATGTCGAACTCGCTCGGATTATCGCTGTTTCTGCCATAGAATTTAGAGTCAAAGTGGAGGTTGCCCCGGATCTTCATCCAGAAGTTTTCATCCGGAGTGGAGATAATAAAATCATTTTTCCAATAGGCCAAAAGCGGTAGCGCCTTCTTTTTTTTCAATAGGGCATCCTTTTTCTTCTTCTCTTCGATGATGCCGGTTATAATCTTTTCTCTTTCTTTGGCCTGTTTTCCAAGCTCTTCCATGCCAGCGGCCTTTTGATTGATGAACCTTTTCTGGTTGTTTATTTCCTGCCTTAATTTTTTTATCTCCTCTTGCTGCCTAACAACGATATTAGTCAGCTCATTAAGACGCTTAAGTATCTCTTCGTTCGTGTTTCCCGCAACAGCCGGTTTTACAAAGAAAATCATCGGCACAGCCAGCG
The DNA here is from genome assembly GCA_964551515.1 of uncultured Desulfobacteraceae bacterium. Lineage (GTDB taxonomy): Bacteria > Desulfobacterota > Desulfobacteria > Desulfobacterales > UBA11574 > S5133MH16. Next base: position 2,653 of record CAZKDT010000230.1, read on the forward strand.
CCATAAATACCAGGCATTTGGGCTGTTTTATCATGATTAAACCTCCTTTTTATCCAAATTAAATCTTCTTTATCCAACAGAACCCCTTAAATAGAGGATGACAGCCGTAAGGGACCAGAAAAACAAGACAAGGATGAGTATGGAAAGCCCTATGACCAGGATGGTCTGCTTCCAGTTCAGTCCGCAGCCCCTGGCCATGCCGATGGAAACCAGTACCCATTTCCAGGGCTCGGTGATCCAGGTGAACAGAGGAATCCAGGATGCAAGCATGGTGACCCCTGAAGAAAAGGCATATACGGCAAAGATCCTTTGAAACGGGACATCTTTATCTATGAACATGGTCATGACTATAAAACTGACGCCCGCGGTGACAAAGGGCATCCCCATGGCATTGACCAGCCATATCCCAGCCATGAGGAGCGGCCTTTCGTGGACCTGGGTAAGGCTGGCTCCCGTGAAAAAGAGACTGGAAAGCATAAGAAAGCCGAAAGGCCGCCTGTAGCCGGTCTCCTCGGGAAGTTCTCTGAAAAACCCTCCCGGTGTCCCCAACATCCCGATCAGGACGTGCATATAAAAGCCGAGACTGAACCTGTCCGCCTCTGTTGTCTCCATCGACTCCGGCATGATACCCTCGTAAAGACTACGGTATCCCAAGCTTGGTAAGAACGCCCCAGAGGAGCATGATCATCGTCAGGATAAAGAAAATGGTTCGCTCGGTTTTCTTGCTGAAATAGGTAATCCCCTTTGAGTGGAACAGGGCCTTTTTCGCCCCGGATACTGTGCCTTTTTTTACGTTTTCCACACTCATCCTCCGTTATCCCTCTCAACCCCCTTAGAGGGCGAGGGGAATTTCGCTGCAACCTGTCTAAAACCCCGGTAACCCCCCAAATCCCCTGAAGGACCAATACACCGCGGTGAGCAACAGAAGGACTATATTCGCGATAAACCAGAGGGGAATTCCGACCCGGAGATAGTCCTTGGGCTCCAGGTATCCGCTGGCGTACACAATGGCGTTCGGCGGCGTCCCTATGATCAGGCAATAGGCAAACGAAGAGGCAACTGCCGTGGACATGGCCATGAAGGGCAGAAACGTGGAGCCCGGATGGACAAGGCCTGCCATATTGAGGCTAATGGGGCCCACCGCTGCGGCCGCGGGTCCGTCCGCCATGAGGTTGGTGAGACAGGCCGTAAGCCCGTTTGCCGTGGCCATGAGCGGGAGGCCGGAAGACATTCCAAGGGGCGCAAGCAGGTCAATGACCGTTCTTGCGAGCCAGTAGGCGGCGCCGGTCTCATCCAGTGTCCTGCCGAAGATAATAGCGCCCGCATAGAGCCACACCACACCCCAGTCCACCTTTTCCTGGTAGTCCCGCCAGTTGACCACGCCGGTCAGGATATAGGCCACCGCGCCCGCAACGGCGATTACGCCGATTCCGAGGCGCACGGGATAGATGCCCAAGTTATAAAAAACCTTTTCGGTGAACCACCCGTACACCATAACAAGGAAGATGATGAACGCCCATATCTGTTCCCTGTTCCATTTGCCCATCCTGCCTATCTCGCTCTTGAGCTGTTTCATGGCGGGGGCAAGAGACGTTATCCGGGGTTTGAACCGCCAGTTCACAATGAACCAGGTGATAGGGATCATGACGAATAGAAACGGAAAGCAATAGGTGACCCACTGGAAGTAACCGATATCAAAGCCGAACATGTCATTGAGGTAGGTCATCATGATGACGTTCCTGGCGCCGCCGGACGGGGCCCCGGGGCCTCCGATGTTGCAGGCCATGGCAATGGCGATCATCAGCATCTTGCCCAGCTCGGGATCTTCCGGTATCTCTTCTGTCAGGCTGTTCTGGTAAAGGAGCATGCCGATGGGCAGAAACATGGCCGCAAGGGCATGATCGGAGATAAAGGCCGCGAGAGGGGTGATGATGAGGAAGAAGATCAGGGTAATCCACCTGGCATTGGGCACGGCCAGTTTTTTGAACATCATCATGCACATGCGTTTGTCGACCCCTGTTTTTACGAAGGCGGCCGCAAACATCAGACTTCCCATAATAAACCAGCAGGCATCGGACCAGTAAAGCATGGCCACCTGTTTCCTGGTGACAACGCCCGTGAATACGAGAATAAGGCCGATACAGAAGGCAACACCCGGCAGGGGAATACATTCTGTCACAAAACAGATGACCACAAATACCATCATGGCTATGGCAACCTTGATATGCCAGGCCCCTTTGTCCGCCGCCTTCCTGTCCGTTTTAGACAGGTCCTCATATTTGAGACCGTCCTTCCTGAGGTGCAGGGCCTTGGTCATGATATCTTTGAAGTTTTTATCGCTCACGTTATCCTTGATATAATTATGGGCATTGCTGAAATTTGCGGAATCCGCCTGTATCTTGTATTTCCTGCACCATTTGAGGCTGCGTTTTAGAAACCGGTCTTTTGAAAGTGCGCCCATCCTCATGTTTGCTTCCATCATCTGCGCGGTGAGGAGCTGCCACTGGGCGACCTCAGCGCTTTTTTGGCCGAAAAGTTCGGTTGTTAAGAGAT
>CAZKDT010000231.1:0-5198 GCA_964551515.1 uncultured Desulfobacteraceae bacterium
CAATAATCGTTTATTGATAAAATCACGCTTTTTAATTTGGTCTATGCATACGATATGCAGGTCGGAAAAATGAACCAGGATAAATTTTTTCTCCGGGGCCGGAACAGGTTCCATACCATTAAAATCGTTGCGGGTCTTTGTTTTGTCGGAGGGAGAAAAAGCCATTGATTACCTATACAGAAATTATGTGTTTTTATGGTAACATCTCAATAAATTATAGAATCTGATGGTGATAAAATGTAACTGTGAGTTCCAGACAGGTTACATTTTATTATCAGTTGGCGGGTCAATATGATCATTTAATACACCAGAACTTGTTGAGAAGTTACTTTTTATGCCGTTATATACCTACATTGATAGAGAATGTCCGGTTAAGATCTGGGGTCTTACATCACGTCAGCGTATTGAGCGTGTGTTAAAAGCTGATGGTAAAAGTAAGATGGTGAATGACCTCAGCGATCTTCACGACGACGACTTTGTTTTGATCCTGCGAGCCGATCACCTGTTCGACGACCGCCTGGTCAATTATCTGGCTGCTACGCAAAACATTGTTCTGCAACTTAACGGAGAGCCGAAAAAGATAGTTGTTGCAGCTCATGTGCCTGCCAGCATAGCACATCAAGCTTTGGATGTCATCGAAAAAACCGAAATGGCTGAATCGTTGCCGGGTGTGAAGACCCAGACGCTGGAAACCTTGTCCATTTCCTTTCAAGAAAGGATACGCAAGCTTGAGCCTCCTTTTGTGCTATCCATTTCAGCTGAAAAAAACCTGGATTTGGAACGGCGACTTTTCGATTGGTCCTATAAAGGCGTCACCGATTTGATCACAAAGTGGGTCTGGCCGATTCCGGCCCGATGGATGGTCGGACAATGTGTTCGCTTTGGGATCCGGCCGAACCATGTCACTCTGACGGGCTTGTTACTGGTAATTATAGCTGGGGTGTTGTTCGCCTACGGTCATTATGGCTGGGGTCTGCTCGCAGGATGGTTGATGACCTTTTTAGACACCGTGGATGGAAAATTGGCTCGAGTAACCGTAACATCCAGCCGGTTTGGCCACTATTTTGACCACATTATTGACATTGTCCATCCGCCGATTTGGTACATTCTGTGGGGCCTTGGCTTAAAAATATCCCATCCGGGGGATTTAGGGTTTTCGTTGAGTGCCGTCTTATGGTTCATCGTGATCGGGTACGTTGTGGGTCGTTTTACCGAAGTTGTATTTCAGCGGTGTCTGGGAAGTTTCGGGATTTTCTGCTGGCGCCCCATGGATTCGTATTTCAGGCTGATTACGGCCAGGCGCAACCCGAACATGATTTTGTTAACCGCATGCTTTTTCGTGGGCCGCCCTGATTTCGGGCTTTTGGCTGTTGCTTTCTGGACGGTATTGACCAGCGTTTTCCTTCTCTGGCGTCTGGCGTGGGCCGGCTACGTGAGGATCATTCAGGGACCATTAAGGTCCTGGTTTATGGATGTCAACCCATCTTTGCATGACAAATCCCTTGCGGTACGGTTGTTTACACATTATACTGCCGACTAATGAACCCGTTGATTAATGGTCTTTTGGGGGTGCAACTCAAGATTGTTGGTGATTTAGCTCAAGCAATCCAGGTTTCAGGTTTCAGGTGTCAGCTCTTACGTTCCTTAAAAATATAAATTAAGATAATTCATTAAAAATAAATGATATTTGATTACCTTTTAAAATTTGGAACGCTCAGTTTAGGAGGGAGTAACTTTGAGAGACGCACGGGAAGATACCAGTCAAATAGCATTTTCCACAGGTGGAGACCTGCCCCACGGGTCTTTCAATTTTCCACCGGATAAAATGCTGCGCGTGGGTGTTGTAAGCAATCCTTACAGTGGTGGAAATCAAAAAGGTTTAGGGACAGTTCGAAATATATTAAACCGTCATCCGAATCCCTTGCATCGCGAGGCGCAAACTCTGGCGGATACTGTGGAGGTTCTGGAAGAATTTGATCGTAATGAGATAAACTTGGTGGTAATTAACGGTGGGGACGGAACCATTCAAACCGTTCTCACCGCCATGTTTTTCTACAAACCGTTCAGACGCATGCCGCTTCTGGCGCTTTTGTGTGCAGGTACAGACAGTATTATAGCCAGAGATGCAGGAATCAGGGGTTCCCGTGATTGTGGTTTGAGCAAATTGTTGAATTGGGTGAATACCGGAAATGGTAAATGGGGTATTGTCCGGCGACCGATCATGAAAGTAGATATATCATCTCATCAGCGCCCGCTGTACGGAATGATTTTTGGGGGAGCAGTTATTTATCAGGCAATTGAGTTCTGTCGCCAAAATATTCACACCATGGGATTGCATGGTGAACTGGCTCCCGGGTTGACACTGGCAAAATATATGCTGGGCGTTGTCCGGAAAGATAGTAAATATCGGCGCACAGCGCCTATGACCATCCGCCTGGATCAGCGGTCATGTTTGGAAGATGATTTTCTGTTGGTATTGATCACGACCGTTGAACGTCTGTTTCTCGGGCTGCGCCCTTTCTGGGGCACAGAGAATGCGCCATTGCATGTCACCTTAATCCATGCTTGGCCTGAACATCTCATAAATGTTCTATCGTTATTGGCATGTGGTAAGGCCTCACGCTATCGGATACCGGAAAACGGTTATTTCAGCTATAATGCCGGTGAAGTGCAGTTGCGAGTCACCGGTGGATTTGCACTGGATGGAGAACTTCATCTGCCTGCATCATCGAACGAGAATATAATCATAACTGATGGTGGACAGGCATCATTTCTTAGATTATGATCATGGAAAGCTTGCGTCAGATCATCCCATTTATCCGTCAGCATGCATCCAGAAGTGTTCCGACGGGTCTGCACGCGTTGCGCGATGAATTATTGGGCCGATATGGAAATGCTGTTCTGGCCATTTTATTTCATGGTTCGTGTTTTCGAAAAGGTGACATCAGTGATGGATTGGTTGATTTATATCTGCTGGTCAACAGTTATCGTGCTGCATATCATAAACACCTGCATAGGACCTTAAACAGGCTGTTGCCGCCGAATGTATTTTATTTGGAAGTAATGGTTGACGGAATCATGGTACGGGCCAAATATACGGTCATCTCTCTGGCAGATTTTCAACGCGGCACCTCAATAAACTGGTTTCATTCATATTTATGGGGACGATTTGCCCAGCCTGCCGGAATCCTGTATTCCCGCCATGAATCGATTGCCGACGTCGTGTACACCGCCTTGGCCCAGGCGGTCATTACGTTTATGACTCGTACCCTGCCTCACATACCGGAACAATTTGACGCTCGCATATTATGGTGTCAGGGGGTGTTGCTCAGTTATCGAGCGGAACTTCGGGCAGAACGTCCGGAAAAACTGGTGCACCTGTTCGAATGGGCCCCGCAGTATTACGAGCAACTGACCCGGATCGTGATGGGTGCACTTCCATATTCCGTGGGCCTGGTTACCCGTGATGTTTCTTGTTATTATCACGCACAAATTCCTATCCGGATACGGCTTGTCAACCGATTGGCATGGCATGTGCGGTTTATCCAGGGCAAGTTGCTATCGCTATTGCGTCTTTTAAAGTCCCTGCTGACATTTAAAGGCGGCATCGACTACGTGTTGTGGAAAATAGAGCGACATTCGGGAATTACCATTGCGTTGACGCCGCCTTTGCGGCGGATTCCTTTTTTAGGAATTTGTTTTATATTTTGGCGGTTATATAGGGGCGGCGCCTTTCGATAAAGGGGTGTAATGTCTCTTTTGCGACCAGATAAAACGATCAAAAGGTTTAAAAATCGTTTCTATTTTCGCTTGGGTACGCTCTGAACAAATGCGCCGTAAGTATTCATTTCTTCAAGACGGCAACTCCATACCAGCTTCCCGTTATGAACCGTGATATCCGGACAACTATCACACATATCCTGCCTGCCATCCGACTCGAAATTAACCGGCTGAATAATCATAAGACTCTGAATATAGGCGTCACGAAAAATATTTTTCGGATTGATCAACATCCGGGAAAAAATTTTTATGAAAATGCGCATCATTTTTCTATCTACCAGACCGGCAAGAAAAGAAGCCAGCTTACCCCTGGAAACACTGCGGGGCCTGTTATACGCCAGATATTTACCGGTGCACAGGTGGGTCAGTGTTTGCACCAATTCCATAAATTTCGGTGATACATACCCCATGGTTTTTCCGTTGAAGACCACACGGTTGGCTAAAAGCCATTTCAGGGAGTCTGGATTCGCAGTCCCGTTTAAGTAAGCACATGGGGTGTACATCGGATCAACTTCTCTTATTTTTGCCACGACATCCGGCGCCATGAGGGCCTTATCTCCCCCCCAATTTGTCTCTTTGTAGGTTTGATCAAGGTCGATTTTTTTTCCGTTTACGTAAAAATCAAAATTTCCTGAAAGGTTTGGAGAACGGTATAAAATAAACACCATGGTATGAACGATATCGGCGTGCTTCTCTGCCCACCGGGTCATATCCGGAATTTCATGCAATGTTTTCTCGGATATGGTGGCATTAAACGAGCAGGAAATATTACCCACTCTTGCCAGCATCCGGGCATAGTACAACCTTAACTCATTGAGTTCCTTTTCCGAACCCGCATGAACTTTTGGTCGTTTTTGGCTGGTATCGATATGAAATGTAAACCCAAAAACGCCGGCCTGTTTAAGTTCTTTCAATAAAGATTCATCAAGCGCCAGACCGTTTGTATTGACAATTGGTTTCCATCCCATCTCCTTTACCATTTTTACCAGTTCCACGATTTTCGGATAAACAAGTGGATCTCCGCCGGCGATACTCATGCAATCACTTTTTCTTAAGTTCTTAAAAACTTCAAGATCCGCGCGGACTTCCTCCAGGGATTTATGCCCGTTCCTGTGTAAATGTCGATAACATCCTTTACAGCGGAGATTACAATCGGTGGTAGGTTCCAGCCAGGAGATGCCGTTGTCCGAATAATTCCACGGCAGACGATAATAGTCTAAATGATTCAATTGATTAGGCATGCATACACTCCTCAATAATTATATAACCGTTATGCAATCGCTTCGTAACAGGATTGAAAGGAAATTTCAACCCTGATAAACGTTACCGTCAGGGCAAACGCATTTGAATCCCAATACAAGGAGAACGCTCCACGACGGCGTGCATCTCTTTCCAACCGACTGAAACTTGTGCTTAAG
>CAZKDT010000232.1:0-5182 GCA_964551515.1 uncultured Desulfobacteraceae bacterium
CGGAAGGCCCGGATGTTCAGGTTTGCCGACATCTGGTTTATAAACTTGATCCGACCATCGAGTTTTTTTCCAGCACGCTTGATAACAAGAAAAAACTGATTGAAGATTGTGGGGCTGTTGCTAAAGTCTTATTGGATGAGTGCAAAAAAGTCATAGTGGTATGGGATCTTTATCCGGCCTGGCGTGAAAGAGGAATTAGACCCTGCCGACATGAGGACCGCCAGGCCATTTTCCGGTCTTTGCAAGCTGAAAAGGTTGATTTAGATAAGGTTTTTCTGGTGTGTATCCAGGAGGAACTGGAGGCATGGCTGCTTGCTGATCATCGGGCGGTTACCGCCATGCTTCAACCGTTAAAGCATCCTCACCCTGTCAGCCGGATTTCAAGATTCTCAAATCCCGACAGCATCAGAAACCCCAAAAAAAGACTAACCAAAATCTTCAACCAGGAACTTGGACCCCGTCGACGCTATGTGGATTACCGGCATGCACTTTTGATTGCCAGAGAAATTGAAGATTTTAATAGGATCAGGCGATCTGACTCTTTCAAAAGATTCGCCTTAAAAGTAGCAGGGATAGATTTGTAAAGAGGACCTAATGAATTTTAGATACTCGAATCAAAAGAACAATTGGATGAAATTGTTCAACAAATTATAAGAGAAACAATACTTCGCTCTATGAGTTTGAGGAATTGGATCGATTGGAAAAGGAAAAGATGCCCTCTCCAAATGAACTCCCCGAAAAGTGCATGGAATGCGCCAAATCAAGTGTGAGACTGTTTCATAGAAAGTGTCATTTTTGTCGTAATTTGGAATTTCAGGAATCGGTTTTATGTGATTTGAACCGGTGCATACAAAGCAGATCAAATTTTGAATGTCGCGCCTTCCAGCCCATGTTTAAACTTGTAGGTCCATCAAAAAACGAAGAGTTTGTAAGTTATGATAGTTCTACGCAAGAAAGTAAGGAAAAGTTTTTCTTGGATTTACTCAATTCTGACAAGATCAAGTATGAAAGGGCCTTGGCCTTGCAGAAATTGGATCGGGACCCGGACGGCATATACATACAGCTTAAATACCATTTTGCCTGGAATGTGTCCCTGAGAAGAGCTGTTTTTAGCCCTGCCAATAACTTGTTTGATTTTGTTAGTGATACCTTCCTGAGGTGCAGTGAACAAACCGGGGGCTTTGTGGATCTGCTCTATCTGGCGCCGGATCATGTGCACTTATATGTAGAGTCAGATGGCGAGTTTTCCATAGAGGAAATCGTCCACAGGATTAAGCAATTTTCCAACGATGCCATATTGGAGAAATATCCTCTGATAATAGATACGCTTGGTGGTAGCACTGAAATTTGGGATGAAGCGTATTTTGTAGAAACGATAGGTTAACAGCAATGATTAATCGAATATCCGATTTATGCTGTCATGCTATTGGGGCACTTTAGGGAACACAGGGCACACAAAGTTATTGTCGATCTGTTCAGCCTTCCCAATAATATTCCGCATGAACTTTTCGGTGACATCACTACCGGCGATCTACCGGTTATTTGATTACCTCTTACACACAGGACATTCCGCTTTACATATCGGGCACAACAGGTGGAGGTGACGGCAAAAATGAATGTTGAAGGCGCTGAGACCGCAGCCGCGGCATACCAGAGGGTCCATGGATTTGTTGGCCGGATTGTAGATCATGGAAAGGCGTTGCTGCTTTTTGCCGACGGATACCCGATACAAAACTTTGACGGCCGGGGTGCATATGAGCATGGCGCCGCAAAGTTTTATCTTGACTCGTATGCTGTATTTTTTAAACAAATCGTCGGTTTTTCGGGCCAGTTCATCCGGAAGCAAGCTTATTTTTTCTTGACGTTCCTTGATCAGTTGAGAGGAAAGTCCCGGTCTTTCAAGACTTGCGGCCATTTCCTGTTCCAGATCGGTATAATATTCTTCCAGGCTGGCCACATCGCGTCGAAGCCTTCGATTCATGCTGTCCTCAAACGAAGCGATTTCTTTACCCAGTTCCTCCTTTGCGTGGCGTTCAACCCATTCTATCATTTTCTTAATCTTTTCATCTTGCCAGTTAACCGGTTTTGTTTTGGTTTGAAACTTGCCCACGGCCAGTCCCATATTCTGCTCCATGTCAGCAATCCGGGCACCTGTTTCAAGATTGAACATGAGTTTGATAAGCCCTTCCTTTTGTTCATCGCTCTGGGCCAGATATTTACAGATCAAAAGCAAATATTCGGTCCGCACCTCTGCAAAGCTTTCAACCTTGCCTACTGATCCGTGAAAGGCAAACTGATTACGGATCAGCCTGTCAAATCCCTGGCTTTTAAGGTAATCAAATTGAAGATAGCATTCGACAAATGGTACCGTTTCGCAAGCCGCATTCACCATTTTTTCCAGCAACGGTGAACCAAAATTTGCGGACCAAGTGGATTCCGAATTTGGATCTGTATCGATCTGAATGATCTCAGGCACTTGAAGCAGTTTGGAAAGATGATCGGGCAAAAGCGCATCAAAACCTTTGGTACTTTTTTCTATTATCGCACCACGATTCTCAAGGAATCGGCAGACAAAATGCTCCAGGGATGGGTCTGAATCAAAGCTCATAATTTTCTCCAAACAGCTTCTCATCCATAGCTTTGGTTTTTTCATAGCCGGCTTTGTTGCGCTTTAATCGGGTGGCCAGTTGATCGAATCCTTTTTTCCGTTCTGCGTCGGAAACTGATTGAATCCAGATGTCATAGACTATATCGGAAAATTCCTTCTCGCCCCGGACACGACCCAGGATCATGTCAATTTCGCCGATGACCAGCTCAAACATATTAATCTTTTTGTCAAGCACTTCGAGAATATAATCCTCGGCGCTGCCCGCGGCACACAGGTTATAAATTGTAACTTCCTTGTCTTGTCCGATCCGGTGGATGCGGCCGATACGCTGCTCAATCTTCATGGGATTCCATGGAAGATCATAGTTGATCATCTGATGGCAAAACTGGAGATTTCGACCTTCTCCACCGATTTCCGTCGTCAGCAAGATATTCGCTTCTTCCTTGAATTTTTTTATTTGCTCATCCTTGCTGCGATTGTTAAGACCACCGTGAAACAGAGCATGGGGAATTTTATTCCACGACAAAAAATCCGACAAATGATCCAGCGTGCCCAAATATTTGACAAAGATAATTTTTTTCTCCGAAGACGATCGTATCAACTTCAGCAGTATCCGGCTTTTGCGGGTATCATCCATGGAACGGCACAGGGTGTTTATAGCCTGAACCTCCTTTTGATGATCCAGCAAAAGGTCTTTTTTGCCCAGCATGCGAGATAGAGTCGTGTTCACCGCGTGGGGGGATGATCCGGCTTCGGCCAGCAGGTTTTTGAGCAGCAGCTTGCTGCCGGTTCCATCCGTAGCGCTGATCCTTTGAACCAGTCCGGTGATTCTCTCGTAAAGTTCTTTTTCACTCCTGCTCGGGTCTACTCGTATGGTATGGGCAAAACGCGGCGGCAGCCCGATGTTAGCCAGCGCACGGGTGTTGCGGATCATAACTTCTTCCAGAAGTGTTTTGAGCCGGCGGCGATTTTGGGGATCGGTGGGATCACCTCGTGTCATGAATTCCTTTCGAAATTCGGAAGATGTTTTTAACTGGCCCGGTTTCAGTAAGGTGATTAGATTATAAAGCTCCATCAAATTGTTCTCCACCGGTGTGGCCGTCAGCAGCAACAAAAACCGCTTCTTCAAGGTATTGACCAGCTTCCAGTTGAGCGTACTCCGGTTTTTCAGGTGATGGGCCTCATCAACGATAACCATGTCATATTCCCGTTCGGTGACATGTGAAAAGTTTTTCCTTGATTTTGCAAGGTTAATGGAAGCCAGAACAAAAGGCTTCTGCCAGAATCCATCCCCTTTTGTGCGGTAATCCGAATCATCGGTGGATGGGAAATCAAGTCCGAATTTTTCCCGCAACTCTTCTTTCCATTGGCTTACAAGAGAGGTGGGGGTTAAAATCAGGGCACTTTTCACCATTCCCCGTTGAATGTACTCTTTTAGTACGATGGAGGCTTCAATGGTTTTGCCGAGCCCCACTTCGTCTGACAGCAGGGCGCGTCCTCGAAAACGTTTTAATACCTTGCGGGCGGTTTCTTCCTGATACCATAGAGAACGAACCCCTTGTAGATTTACCAAGCAAATGAGGTTTTCAAATGATTCCTTGAATCGGATTTGATAGCCTTCAAGAGCAAGGGTATAATTTTCATTAGACGTTAAATGCCCCCGGGACAATGGCTGTGTGAAAGACTCGGTCTCCACTTCAATGGAAATCGGTATTTGTGGAAGCGGTGCTTTGGTTGACGATTTTTTTAAAGGTTCGCTTTTGGACGTCGGCTTTGCGAATGCTACGGTTTTCTCAGGTGAAGGCTTCAGAGTAGGAGCCACGCGGGAAAGTGTCGGCTTTTGTGAAAATTTAAGTTGCCAGCGGCAGTACTCCTGAATTTTTTCTGCGTTAGATCTTATTTTTCTTTTATTGCGAACTTTTATTTCAGGAAGCATATCCAGTAGCTGCTCGGCAACTTCCAAGGCCAGCTTATATTGTTGGTCCCTGGCCAGAAGATCGCATAAAATAAGAAGCCGATCATCTTTAATCCGTCCGCTGTTGTAAAGGCTTAAAAGGCCCTTGCGCATAAGGTCCTGCCGGTCCAGTTCAAAGCCAAGGTCCACCATGGCTTCAAGCATATCCGGGTTTTTCTGATCATTCCGCCAAGCTTTCAATAAAAGCGTCAATGCTTTTTCACAGTCCATCTGGTCCCAATACCAGAGCGCTTCATGAAAAAAATATTCGGCCCGTTCTTTTTTGATGTCGGCCGTCAGTTTTTTTCGCCGTTTATTGAGCTTGGCCTTTCGTTTGGCTTTTTTGTTTTTGGATTTTATCTTTGCCATAACAATAATTGCATTTAGGAGCAAGAAAAGCTGCTGTCACCGGTATCCGCCTGTTTTTTATTATATCAACTTGTTTGCCATCTAGTAACCACTAGGGGATTCAATATCACAATTGTATCCATATTGTAAAACATTTGAGATATTATTTTCCAAATGTTATAGGTGTTGCAATAATGCCCTGTTAAATAATTTCATTTAAAATTTCGCTATATAACAGATGGAAGTGTGATGAAAAAGGTGAAAGTAGTCAT